>JAGXBI010000011.1 GCA_018971155.1 Burkholderiales bacterium | reverse complement strand
CACCAGGGTGCCGTTCACGCTGCCGGCGGCAGGAAACGCCAGCACCAGGCCGCCCGGCCAATGAGCCACTTGCCCGGGTTTGGCGCACCACCCCCACACGCCGCCCACGCGAGCGCCGCCCAACGCGACATCGAGCGCGGTGCCGGCGCTCGAGCTCACACGCATCCGGCCGGCAGCGCGCAGACGCCTGATGCCCTGGCGCACCTTGGCCTCGAGGGCGGGGTCGGCCGCGCATCGCTCGAGAATCTCCGGATGTTCGTTGGAAATCATCAGCACGCGGGCCCCGCCGGCCAGGATCGCCGGCAATTCGGCCGCGTGCAGCAGTCCCTCGACGGTGCAGTCCACCACCAGCGTCGAGGCCTTGAGCGCGGCGATCACCGGGGCGAGTCCCTGCAGCGCATCGCTTGCTCCGGTCGAGCGAACCGGCTCGGGGGCGCTCAGCGCGGGCGATGGCATCACGATGCGATAAGGCCGCGCGCCGAGCCGCTCCAGCGCCAACTGGGCCAATTCCACGTTGACGGGGCGGGATTGCGATTCGGCTACAATCGCCACCGCATCGCCCGGCTGGATGTCGCACAGGCGCAGGGTCGCGGCGAACGCCTCGATCCATTTATGCTCGATACGCTCGATCAGCACGTCGTCTCCTGATGGCAGCAGCGCCCGCCCCGCCGAGGCCTGTCGTGGCCGCGCGGGTAACGGAACGCTTGTCGATCTGTTATTCACGTCATAGTATATGAAAGATCATATAAATCAACTCGCCGCAAGGAGTCTGCCGTCATGAGGCGCGCCGCCGCTCCCGACTTCGACGACGCCAGTTTCAGACGGGCGCTGGGGCAATTCGCCACCGGTGTGACAGTGATCACCACACGCGCCGAGAACGGCCAGATGATCGGCATCACCGCCAGTTCATTCAATTCCGTCTCGCTCGCGCCCCCGCTGATTTTGTGGAGCCTGTCCAGCGCCGCCGGCAGCATGCCGGTGTTTCGAGACAACTCTCACTATGCGGTCAACGTGCTGGCGTCCTCGCAACTGGATCTATGCAGGCGTTTTGCCTCGCTCAAGGGAGATCGTTTCGCCGGCGTTCCCTATACGCTGAGCGCGGCCGGCGTGCCAGTGCTCGATGGCGCGCTGGCGTGGTTCGAATGCCACAACCGCAGCCGATATGTGGAGGGCGATCATGTGATTTTCGTCGGCGAGGTGGAGCGCTGCGGCGTCCATCCGCATGCCGGGAACGTAGCGCCGCTGATCTTTCATCGCGGCGGTTTTCACGAACCCCAGTCGCTCGATTGACATGAAACATCCCGAGCGCTCACCCTTTATCGACGATTATTTCGCCTATCTGCTGGCGCGCGCGAGCGCCCTGGTCTCGCACGAGTTCCATGAGGAAGTGCAGGCGGCCGGGCTGGCCGTCTCGGAATGGCGCATCCTGGCCACCCTCTCGGACGGACGCGCATGCACCATCAGCGAGCTGGCCGACATCGTGCTGGCCAAGCAGCCCACGGTGACCAAGGTGGTCGATCGGCTCGAAAACGCGGGTCTGGTGGTGCGCCAACCGGGCACCGTCGATCGCCGCCAGTCGCTGGTGAGCGGCACACCGGCTGGCCGGCGTTTGGCGGCGCCGCTGGTGGTCAGCGCCAAGGCGCACGAAGACCGCCTGCTGCAGCACTTTGGTGCGGCTGAGTCGGCACAGCTCAAGGCCACCCTGCGCGCGCTGATCGACGAACTGAGCCCGCGCCGGTCCTAGCGCCCGCTCAGGCGCGCGCCACGGCCGAGAGCAATTCGGCCGGCACGCCGATTTCATCCTTGAGTTTTTGCAGGACGATGTTCGAGCGGATGTCCATGACGCCAGGCGCCTTATAGAGGCGCTGCAACACGAAATCGGAATAGTGCTTCAGGCTCGGTGTGAGCACGCGCAGCACATAGTGGCTCTCGCCGGTCACCACGAACGCGCCGACGACCTCCGGCCACTCTTGAATGGTGCGCGCGAACTTCTCGTGCCAGCTCTCCAGATCATGGCGCAGCGATACATGCACGAAGGCCTCGAGTTCGAATCCCAGCTTCTCGTGGCTCAGGCATGCCTGATAGCGGGCAATCACCCCCTGCTCCTCGAGCAGGCGCAGGCGTCTGAGACACGCGGACGGCGACAGCGCGATATGCTCGGCCAACTCGAGATTGCTGATCCGCCCATTGGCCTGCAATAACGACAGAATCTTGCAATCCAGGGTGTCGAGAGAAATCGATTGCATATTATTTCTTAAAACAAAATAAAAAAAGAATTATATTCGAATCAATCGAATTTAATTAGATCATTTAGCAAGCACTTTCGAATAATTTTCTTCTATCATGCGCTAACAATTACATTTCCAGGCAGGTTTGCGCATCGTGGACACCCCCCGCAAAATTTGGGACATCAGCCCCCCCGTCGACCCACAGACACCGACCTGGCCGGGCGACACACGCGTGACGGAAGAACGCGTATGGACGATGAGTCCAGACTGTCCGGTCAATGTCGGGCGGATCACGCTGTCGCCGCATACCGGCGCCCACACCGATGCCCCGCTGCACTACGATGCCGCCGGTGACGCCATCGGCGCGGTCGCGCTGACGCCGTACCTGGGGCCGTGCCGCGTCATCGATTGCATCGGGGCGCAGCCGCGCGTCGAACCCCATCACCTGGACGGACACTTGCTCGACGTTCCGCCGCGCGTGCTGCTGCGCACGTACGAGCGCAGCCCGGCCGATTGGGACGAAGCGTTCTGCGCCGTGGCGGCGGCCACTATCGACCTGCTCGCCGCGCACGGCGTGCAGCTGATCGGCATCGATACCCCGTCGCTGGATCCGCAAACCTCCAAGACCATGGATGCGCACCACCGCGTGCGCGCCCATCGCATGGCGATCCTCGAGGGCATCGTGCTCGACGACGTCGCGCCCGGCGATTACGAGTTGATCGCCCTGCCGCTCAAGTTCACCAACCTCGACGCCAGTCCGGTCAGGGCCGTACTGCGCGCGCTCTGAATTTCTTCGATAAGGAAAATGCCATGACGATAACCCGCCCCGATTGCGAGCAACGAGATCGCGACGACCCGCTGGGCGCGCTGCGCCAGCACTTCGACCTGCCCGAGGGCGTGATCTACCTCGACGGCAACTCGCTGGGCGCCCTGCCGCGCCAGTCGGCCGCGCGCGCGCAGCAGGTCATCACGCAGGAATGGGGGAACGGCCTCATTCGCAGTTGGAACGACGCCGGCTGGTTCGCGCTGCCGCGCCGCCTGGGCGACCAGCTGGCGCCGCTCATCGGCGCGGGCGCCAATGAAGTCGTGGTCACCGACACCACCTCGTCGAATCTGTTCAAGGTGCTTGCCGCGGCACTGCATCACCAGAAGCAGCATGCGCCGCAGCGCAAGATCATCGTCTCCGAACGGAGCAACTTCCCCACCGATCTGTATATCGCCCAAGGCCTGGCGAACCTGCTCGACGACGGCTATGCGCTGCACCTGATCGATGCGCCGGAGGAACTGCCGGCGGCATTGCGCGACGACGTCGCCGTGGCGCTGCTCACCCATGTCAACTACCGGACCGGCGCGATGTACGACATGGCCGCGCAAACCTCGCTCATCCAGGCCGCCGGCGCGCTGGCGATCTGGGATCTGAGCCATTCGGCCGGCGCCGTGCCGGTCGACCTGAACGGCGCGGGCGCCGACTATGCGATCGGCTGCACCTATAAATACCTCAACGGCGGGCCCGGCGCGCCGGCCTACGTGTGGGTGAATCCGCGCCATCAGGCGACGTTCTGGCAACCGCTGTCCGGTTGGTGGGGGCACCGCCAGCCGTTCGCGATGCTGCCCGACTATCAGCCCGACGAGGGCATCGGCCGTTACCTGTGCGGCACGCAGCCGATGGTATCGCTGGCGCTCGTGCAGTGCGGGCTCGATATCTTCGGCAAAACCGACATGCGGGCGATCCGCGCCAAATCGCTGGCGCTGACCGATCTGTTCATCGAACTGGTCGAGCAGCACTGTGCGGACTTTCCCGTGACGCTGGTCACGCCGCGCGCGCACGAAATGCGCGGCAGCCAGGTGAGCTTCGAGCATCCGCAAGGTTTCGCCATCGTGCAGGCGCTGATCGCGCGCGGCGTGATCGGCGATTACCGCGAGCCGGGCATCATGCGCTTCGGCTTCACACCGCTTTACACCCGCTTCGCCGACGTGTGGGACGCGGTCGCCATCCTGCGCGAGATTCTCGCCACGGGCAGTTGGGACCGGCCGGAATTTCACCGCCGCGGCGCCGTTACCTGATCGATCGAACGAAAAAACCATCTCCTGCGGAGTAAAAAGACCATGAATCACCCGTCCACCTCTCACGGGGAAGACAAGGCCGCCGAGGGCGGCTGGCACAGCGCGAAACTGGATTTTTCGACGTCCATGAGCTACGGCGACTATCTGTCGCTCGACGCGATTCTGTCGGCGCAGCACCCGCGCTCGCCTGACCACAACGAGATGCTTTTCGTCATCCAGCACCAAACCACCGAGCTGTGGATGAAGCTGGCGCTGTTCGAGCTGCAGGCCGCGCGCGAGGCGGTACGCCAGGACGACTTGCCGCCGGCGTTCAAAATGCTGGCGCGCGTCTCGCGCATCATGGAGCAACTGGTGCAGGCCTGGAGCGTGCTGGCGACCATGACACCATCGGAATATTCCGCGATGCGCCCGTATCTGGGCACCTCATCGGGCTTTCAGTCGTATCAGTACCGCGTGCTGGAATTCATACTCGGCAACAAGAATGCCGCCATGCTAAAACCGCACGCGCACCGACCCGACTTGCTCGCGCAGGTGCAGACCGCGCTCGAGACACCGTCGTTCTACGACGAGGTGGTTGCGCTGCTGGCGCGGCGCGGCTTTGCGATCGCGCCAGCGCGCCTGACCCGCGACTGGACACAGCCGACGCCGCACGACGCATCGGTCGAAGCCGCATGGCTGGCCGTCTATCGCGACCCCTCGCATCACTGGGACCTCTACGAAATGGCCGAGGAACTGGTGGATCTGGAAGATGCCTTTCGCCAGTGGCGCTTTCGCCATGTCACCACCGTCGAGCGCATCATCGGTTTCAAGCAGGGCACCGGCGGCACCAGCGGCGCCCCCTACCTGCGCAAGATGCTCGACGTCGTCCTGTTTCCGGAGCTGTGGCAGGTGCGCACGGCGCTGTAGGCATCAGCGATGGCCGCCGCTCAGGCGCGCCGCCATTGCCTTGAGGCGCGGGCCGATCTCCAGACGGAACTTGTCTTCCGGGATCGACGAGGCCGGTCCGCTGCAGCTGATCGCCAGCCAGCGCTGCTGGCGCGTGTCGCGCACCGGCACGGCGACCGCATTGACGCCCTCGTGCCATTCACGAAACGAATAGCAGCATCCCTCGCGCTGAAACGTCTCCACCGCACGCTCGACTCCCGCGCTCATTTGCTCCCAGTTCTCCGGATGCGCCTTGCGCAGTGCCGCGAGCGTGGCGCTGCGCTCACCGGGCGACATCACCGCCAGACACGTGCGCCCCATCGAGCTGGTGAGCATCGATAGCCGCGAGCCAGCGGTCAGCCCGAGCGTGAGCGCGGCCTCGCTGCGGATCGTCTCGAGATAGACCATCTCCAGCCCCTCCCGGCAACCTAGCGAGACCGCGCTTTGCATCTCGCGGGCCAGCGCGCGCATATGAGGCCGCGCCAGCGTGAGAATGTCGGCGCCGCCAAGGAAGGCATAGCCAAGCGCCAGCACGCCGGCATCGAGCGCGTATTTGCCGACGTCGACGTCGTAGCGCAGGTAACCGAGCTCGGTCAGCGTGTACACCAGCCGGCTGATGGTGGCTTTGGGCAAACCGGTGCGATCGGCGATCTCGCGGTTGCCAAGCAGGCCATCCTCGGCACCGAAGCAGCGCAGCACGTCGAGGCCGCGCGCGAGGGCGGTCACGAATTTACGCTCGTCCACCGCCAGGGCATCGATTTGCGGCAGGCGCGCCAGCGATTTCATAATGACTTCCTCCAATAGCGCGACTTTGCGTTTGTCGCAAAAATACTTTAGTGTTAAACTAAACCGGATTTCAGAACATTGTTCCGCATTGCGGAACTTCCGTCAAGCCGCGATTTTTCATTTGATGCCGAAAGAAAAAGGAGAGTGGGTATGAGTCAAGCGCAATTTCACTGGGAAGATCCGCTGCTGCTGGACATGCAGCTCACTGAAGAAGAGCGCATGGTGCGCGACGCCGCACAGGCCTACGCCCAAGACAAACTGGCCCCCCGCGTGCTGGAGGCGTTTCGTCACGAGCAAACCGATCCGGCGATCTTTCGCGAGATGGGCGAACTCGGTCTGCTCGGCCCGACCATTCCCGAGCAATACGGCGGCCCAGGTTTGAATTACGTCAGCTATGGCCTGATCGCACGCGAGGTCGAACGCATCGACTCGGGTTACCGGTCGATGATGTCGGTGCAGTCGTCGCTGGTGATGGTGCCCATTTATGAATTCGGCAGCGAAGCGCAAAAGCAAAAATACTTGCCCAAGCTGGCCACCGGCGAGTGGATCGGCTGCTTCGGCCTGACCGAACCGAATCACGGCTCGGACCCTGCCGGCATGACGACCCGCGCGAAAAAGGTCGCGGGCGGCTTCGAGCTGAGCGGCAGCAAGATGTGGATCAGCAATTCGCCGATCGCCGACGTGTTCGTGGTGTGGGCCAAGCTGCAGGGCGACGACGGCAAGGACGCGATCCGCGGGTTCATTCTCGAGAAGGGCTGGAAGGGTCTGAGCGCACCGGCCATTCACGGCAAGGTCGGCCTGCGTGCTTCGATCACCGGTGAAGTGGTGATGGATCAGGTGTTCGTGCCGGAAGAAAACCTGATGCCCGGCGTGAGCGGCCTCAAAGGTCCGTTCACGTGCCTGAATTCGGCGCGCTACGGCATCGCCTGGGGCGCACTTGGCGCGGCCGAGGCCTGCTGGCACACGGCTCGCCAGTATGTGCTCGACCGGCATCAGTTCGGCCGCCCGCTCGCGGCCAACCAGCTGATTCAGAAAAAGCTGGCCGACATGCAGACCGAAATCACGCTGGGCCTGCAGGGCTGCCTGCGGCTGGGCCGCATGAAAGACGAAGGCACGGCGGCCGTCGAAATCACCTCGATCATGAAACGCAACTCATGCGGCAAGGCGCTCGACGTGGCCCGCCTGGCGCGTGACATGCTGGGCGGCAACGGCATCTCCGACGAGTTCGGCGTGGCACGCCATCTGGTCAACCTGGAAGTCGTCAACACCTACGAAGGCACCCATGATATCCATGCGCTGATCCTCGGGCGCGCGCAAACCGGCATCCAGGCGTTTTTCTGAGACTCAAATAAAAATGGCCCACCGCGTCATACGGTGGGCCCGAAATGCGGCATGGATCGCACGCCGCAAAACTCGATACCGAATTACTTGTTGGGCTGCGGGGTCATGCGCAGGTACGGACGCACGACCTTGTAGCCTTTCGGGAATTTCTGTTTCAGCACTTCCGGATCCTGCAGCGACGGCACGATCACGACGTCTTCGCCTTCTTTCCAGTTGCCGGGCGTCGCGACCGAGTAGTTGTCGGTCAGCTGCAGCGAATCGATGACGCGCAACACTTCATCGAAATTGCGGCCGGTGCTGGCCGGGTAAGTGATGATCAGACGCACTTTCTTTTTCGGATCGATCACGAACAGCGAGCGCACCGTCAGCGTTTCATTGGCGTTCGGGTGAATCATGTCGTACAGATCCGACACCTTGCGGTCCTTGTCCGCCAGAATCGGGAAATTCACCGACGTGCTCTGGGTTTCATTGATGTCGTTGATCCAGCCCTTGTGCGATTCGACGTCGTCGACCGACAACGCGATAGCCTTGACGCCGCGCTTCTCGAACTCGCCCTTGAGTTTGGCGGTCAGACCGAGCTCGGTAGTGCACACCGGCGTGTAATCGGCCGGATGGGAAAACAGCACGCCCCAGCTGTTGCCGAGCCACTCGTGGAATTTGATGCGGCCTTGCGAGGAATCCTGTTCGAAATCGGGAGCGGTATCGCCCAAACGCAAACTCATGACATGGTCTCCTTGAGATGCTTCATTGCGGTCTTAGAAGATTATAGGATGCGGGTGGCCGGCAAAAGGAATATAAAATCAGTAGCAAATAATTTTTTGCTATATGGGTTCCCGCCGGTTGTCGTTTCGTGGCAACGCATGCCAACCCGGGGTAGCATAGACACTGACGTATTCGTATTCATGCAGGAATGACCATGTCGCAATCGCAAGCCAATAAGGAGAAGCTCATGACCGATATCAAGGCGGTACTCGCCGACGCGGAAGATCTGCTCAAACAAGCCACCAACGCCACTGGCGAGCGTGCCACCGAATTGCGCGAAAATGCCATGGCGCTGCTCAAGCAGGCGAAGGAGAAGGCCTCCGACGTCCAGGTCGTGGTCGTGGAGAAAAGCAAACAGGCGGCACGCGCCACCGACGACTACGTGCATGATCATCCCTGGCAAGCGGTCGGTATCGCGGCCGGCGTCGGCCTGCTGCTCGGCTTGCTGATCAATCGCAAATAAGGCGGGCCACGCGGCCGACCCCGATGACCGATTACGACCGCTCCGCCTCGGGCCGTCCCTCGCTGCGCCGCACGGTCGGCGTAGCGCTCGAGATCGTTCAATCCCGGCTGGAATTGATCGGCATCGAACTGAGCGAGGAAAAGGACCGCCTGCTGACGATTGCCTTTCTCGGGCTCGCCGGCATGCTGTTCGGCCTGCTGGCCCTGATCACCTTGACTGCGCTGGTCGCCGTGTTGTTCTGGGACACCTATCGTTGGCAAGCCCTGTGCGCGATCGCGCTGGCCTATGCGCTCGCCGGGCTGGCATGCGCGGCGCTCGCGCGGCGTCTGCTGCGCGAGGCGCCGCTGCCGTTCGAGGCGACGCTCAACGAATTCCAGAAAGACCGCGATTCACTGCGCGGAGATTGAACGCCATGGCACCGGACTCGCCTGACCCGTCTCGCTTGCCGCGGCGCCCCGTGCGCCGCTCGCGCTACGCCCGGCGCGACTTGCTGGCGCTGCGCAAGGAACTCGTGCTGACCCGCATCACCGTCGAGCGGGCCGAGCTGGGCGAGGCCGTCGACCAATGGCGCCACGCCGCGCGCGGTTTCGGCTGGGTGCGTCTGTTGGCGCGCGGCCGCGGGCAAACCGCCGCGCAGAGCCTGTTGTCGCTAAGCGGACTGCTGCAGCGTTATCCGTACCTGAGCTCGGTAGCCTCGCTCGTCCTGACCGGGTTGACACGCACGCGGCTGGGCAAAATCGCCCGGCCGCTGGCCAAATGGGGAGCGTTCGGCATGCTTGCGTGGAAAGGTTACACGCTCTGGCAAGCGGCGAGCGCTCGCGACGGCATGTCCACGGCGACGCGCGCGGCACCGGCCAGCGACGACGACTTCTCGCCACCGTGACCGTGGCGGCGACGCCCTCACCCTGCGCACGCCGATACGGTGACACACGGCAATCAGAATGCCATGCGCTGCAGAATGCGCTCGCCTACCACCTGATGCTTGAGCACCCCGGCGACGTGCAGGAAGACAAAGCCGGCCAGCAGCACGTTGGAGTAGAAGTGGATGGATGCCCACATCGCCAGCACTCGCGGATCGTGCAGTGGCTGGGGAATGTGGATCAGATTGAAGACGTTCACCGGCCGCGACATCATCAGCCAGCCCGAGACGAACGACACCAACGCCATCGAATAAATCAACACCTGCACACTCTTGGCCAGCACGATGTTGGGCGTGCTCAGTTGCGTGAGCGGCGGCGCGCGAAAGGTCATCCGGTAAATCACGCGGAAGAAGAACAGCGGCGTAAACAGCGCAGTGGCCGACACGTTGATAAACGAAATCCAGTTGAATACCGCCTGGCTGGGCTTGCCTAGCGCGGCATAAAAGCCGGAGAAAATACCCCAAAGAATCAGAGCGGCAAACAGCCAGTGGAGCACGACCGCCAGCGGCGGGAATTTTTGAGTCTTCATGATCGATTGATTCATCCAGAAAAATAATTGCCGCCATGAACGACGCCGTGATGGCTGCGATCGCATGCGCGGGCAACGGGCCAGTGATTTCACTGCCCGCATTGTGCTGGCCAGGCCCGGACCGCTGAACGAGAAAAAGGGGGAACGCGGGCAGAACGTCGCAGCCGCGCATTAAGACAATTCCCACCCCGCTCCAAAAAAGCCATCGGGACAGGTCGCCCGGTCCGGCGCACGACACATTGACGGGGTCACAGACATTCCTAAGCGGGGGCCGACAAATTCTTATCTTGCCGGTGAAGCCATCTCGCCGCGCCCGGTGGGTCATTTCGGTACATTCGTGGCCGACTCAGTCCCTCCGAATCACGAACCATGTTTGCATCGAAAGCTGACGAAGCGGCCCTGTGGCGCCTTCTGCTGATCGTTACCTCATTGATTGTTGCGCTCTGGTGGCCAAGCGCCGCGCGCGATCTATCCTCTATGCCGCCGAGCATTGCCGTGCTGGCGCGCGAAGCGATCGTGCTCAGCGGTGTCTGGGCCTATGTGCTGCTGACGCTCGCGATCGTTGTGGTGATGCGCTGGCGCTGGATCGAAAAGCCGCTGGGCGGACTCGATCGTTGCTATCGACTGCACAAATGGGCGGGCATCGCGACCGGCGCGGTGGTATTGCTCCATTGCGTCCTGGAATGGCTTCCCGGCGGGCTTGCCCGCGCTCGCGCGGCGCAGCCAGAAACATTGCCGAGGCAGCCCGGCCTGGACTGGAACGCAGCAACTCAGGAAATGGCAGAACTTGCCAACGGCACGCTGCTGTGCGCACTGATCGCAATTGCGCTATTGCGCAGCATTCCCTATCGCTGGTTCCGCAAGACACATCGGCTATCGGCCTTGCTTTATTTGGCCACGACCTGGCATGCGCTGCTGTTACTGCCGGCGCAACTGCGATTCACACCGCTGGGCGCTTTGGTCGGACTGTGCGCACTACTGGGCTGTGCGGCGGCGGTCGTTTCGGCCACTGGCGGGGTCGGGCGGCACCGGCGCGTGCGCGCAACCATCACCGGACTCGAAACCCATGACGGCATGCTGGAGGTCGAGTGCACCCTGGATGCGCACGGCCTGCCGCATCGACCTGGCCAATTTGCCTACGTCTGCTTCGATCCCGCCGAGGGCCCCCATCCCTTCACGATTGCCGGCGCCGACCCGCAGGCCAGAAAAATTCGCTTTGTCATCAAGGCGCTCGGCGACTACACCAGGCAGCTTGCCAGTCGACTTGCCGAGGGGCAGCAAGTGACGATCGAAGGGCCCTATGGTGGTTTCGATTTTCGCGGCACCGCGCGCGAGCAGGTCTGGGTGGCCGGTGGCATCGGCCTGACACCATTTCTGGCACGCCTCGAATATTTGCGCTGGCTGGGCCTGCACTCGCCGTCGGTAACGTTCTTCTACTGCACCGGCGACGCAGCAAAGGATCCCTACGTATCGCGATTGCGCGCGCTTTGCGCACAGACTGGCGTGAGGCTGGTGCTGGTCGACGGCGCCCGCCAGCGTCCGCTCGATTTCGACGCGATTGCCGAGGGGTTGCAGGATCCGGCCGGCGCCGAGTTGTGGTTCTGCGGTCCGGCCCGCTTCGGCGCGGCGCTGCAGCGCGCCTGGCGCGCCACCGGGCTGCCTGGCCGGCGCTTTCACCGTGAATGGTTCGAAATGCGCTGAGCGCGGCCTATGAGGCTCGCGACCTGTCCGTGGAGGTTGCCGGGGCAACCGGTGGCGATGCCGGCGCCGCATCGGTCAGTCTGGCCCGTCCGAGCGCATTCACCACAATGGCGCGGGCTTCGTCGCCTTGCCGAAACGTGACCGTCCCCGACAGCCAGTTCCATCGCCCGGCGCGCGTGTAGCCGTTGGCGGCATAGGCGATAAATGGCATCGCCTCACCGCCGCTCTGCCGCGATGTCGCGGCGATCCCCGCACGCAGCGCCAACTGGCGTATCAGCACGGCCTCGCCAAGATCGTGCCGGTTGTTCAGGTTGCTGTCGACGAACGTCATCCAGCCCGATGACCAGTCGACGCCGTCGAGCGGCGTGACCACCACGCGCGCCTGCCGTGCCAGCGCGGCAGCGCGCGCATGGTGCAGCGTCGCCAGAAAATCGTGGGCCGCACTGCGCACGGCCATGCGGTCCATCACGTTTTGCAGTGATGGCGTCACAGCCAGGGCGAGCGAACCGACGATGGCCAGCACGATCAGCAATTCGACCAGGGTAACGCCGCGCGCCTGGGTGCTTGCGCGCAGCCATGCGTTGCGCGCCTTCATCACCAGCATCCGGCCGGCCCCGGCAGGCGCCCCGCCGCGCCACGCTGGCCATCGCTTTGCAGCAACAACTCGCCGCAGATGCCGTCGTCAAACCCGTGTGGCATTGCGCGCAAACGCACACACAACCGATAAGACGCTCGCTCTCCATCGCCAGCATCCCCAGAGGCGGCCCCGGTACAACGCGCCATCGCCAGTCGGTAGGCGCTGCGCGCCGGCGTGTCCGATGAATAGGCGTCGAGGCCCGGCCACGGCTCTTCGGGCTTGTCCCGGCTGTGGCCGTAGGTGCCGCTCATCAAATAGTGCTGTTCGAGCCGCTGCAAATTGCGCAGCAGCGCCGTCTGGCCCTCGGCGCGCTTCGCACGCAACACGTAGGTCGTGTAACCGCTGTAAGCGAACGACGCCAGCGCGGCGACAATCGCCACGGCAATCAGTAATTCGATCAGGGTGAACCCCGCGGTATATCGCTTCATCTATCATCAATTCCTTTGATCGGCTGTGCCCTCGACTGGCGTGCGGACGCGAGCCGCGTCGGCACGCATCTCGTCCCAGGTGGTGATTTCTCGCCAGCTCAGGCGACCCGCCGGCGGCCGTTGGATCGCCGAGCCGGTTTCGTCGGGCGCCGCAGGCCCTGCCCGGCGATACACGCTTTG
The DNA here is from genome assembly GCA_018971155.1 of Burkholderiales bacterium. Classification (GTDB taxonomy): domain Bacteria; phylum Pseudomonadota; class Gammaproteobacteria; order Burkholderiales; family Burkholderiaceae; genus Pandoraea. Next base: position 11,117 of record JAGXBI010000011.1, on the reverse strand, counting down.
CAGGATCACCGGTTGCCGCAGCGTCGGCCCGTAGCCGGCAGCCGTGATCCGGTACAGCCCATCGAGCGATGCCTCGCCTGGCGCACGCGCGACTGCCGGCAGGGCTTCGATGACATAGCGCGGCAACCGCGCAACCGCCAGGCGCGCCCCGGTGAAGGTGCCGTGGGCGACACTCGGCGCGCTCGCGGAAGCATCGTCGAAATTTACCGTCAGCCAAATGGGCGGCTGCCCGGGCGCGCTTTGGCACAGCCCCTGTCGCATCCCCTCGCGCTGACAGATGCCGGGCACGAACGCCTGGCGCGTGCGGGCGGCGCCAGCGCGCGCCACCGCTGCCTGTGTCGGCGCCGGCGCGAACAATGCTGCCCGCGAGCCGTGCGCGATATCGCGCTGCGCGTCAGCCAACGCTGCTTCAGCCGCATAAAACGCCTGGGTCCGCTCGCGCTCGGCATGCGCAATACGCGTGCTAAGTTGCACCACACGCAGCGCCGACATGCCGAGCATCATCATGCCGGCCAGCGCCAACAGCGTCACTACGAGAGCCATGCCGCGCTGCGCGGCCGGCGCTCGACGCCCTGCGCCGCCTTCGCTCACGACGGGCCGCGCATGGCATTGCGCAACTGAATCGTGGCACTCACCCCATGGCGCGCCCGTGGCACGTCGGCAGCCGGGCGATACGTGCCATCGGTCTCCGGGTAACGCCGCCCGAACAGATAAAACACGGCGGGCGGCTCCGCCGAGCCGAGCGCGATCGGACTGCGCAACACCAGCGCCAGTTGCACCGCAACGACCTGATGCCATTGCGCGGCCTGCAGCTGGCGCGCCGGCAAGAACCGCTCCGGTACGCCATCGCCGTTCGCGTCGATGCCGTAGATCACCTGAAAATTCTCGACCCCTTCGACCAGCGCCTCCGCGCGGCTGCCGTCCGGCCAGCGGAAATACCGGCAATACAATGCTGGCTCGCCGCTGCTGCTACGGGCCACGTAAAAGACGCTGCGACCGCGCTCGTCGAACGAGGCTGAACCACCGGCACGGGGACCCGGGACACGGCGACCGGCACAATCGAGCACGCTGCCGTCGCCCTCCCCAGCGCCGCTTCCCTCGTGCCGCACCTCGAGCAAATCGCTGCCGTTCACGCTCGGCCCGCAGGCGGCAACCGCAAGCGCGCAGTTATCCTTGCCGCGAATGGCCGGGACGCGCTCGCGCGGCGGCGGCCAAACGACGCGCCCGGCGTCGAGGTCCCAGTTGCGATATCCCGCCATGCGCACCACGCGCCTGAGAATCGTCAACGCAAACGCGCCGCGTTCGTGCAACGCGGCAAGCTCCATCTGGTACACATACGCGCGCTGCGAGGCGAGCAACATGGCTGTGGCGGCAAGCAACAGGAGCGAGCCCAGGCTCAGCGCGATCATCAATTCGATCAGCGACGCGCCACGCCAGCGCTGGTGCTCGAGCGCCCGCATCATGCGATATCAGGCTGGAATTTGAAAAGGGGCAGGCAGGTGAAATACCCGCATATGCTCAGCCTGCGTGCCCACCCGCCAACCGATGCCAAGCGAAGGCGCCGGTGCGCCAAGATCGCCGCAACGCCAGCGGGCACCCGACACCAACAGCTTGCCATGCGGACAAAGCACGCCATGCGCGGCGCTCAGGCGCGCGCGCAGCGCCGTTTGCCAGGAGGACCACTGGGCCGCCGCGAGAACGTCGGGCTGGCAAGCAGCGGCATGGCACTCGGCCGACGATTCGCCGTGGCCGCCGAGGGCCGCCGCACGCGCCAGCGCCGGGTTGACGAGCATCGCCTCGGCCAGATCGCCAGCCAGCTCCGCGGCCGCCATATGGTGGGATGCGTCGCGGTGAGCGTGCAGCACCAGCGCCTGGAGTTTCGCGGCGCCCAGCAGGCCGACCGTCAGGATCGTCATGGCGATCAGGATTTCGATCAGCGAGAACCCTTGCATTGACCTGTCTTCTCCGACTGGACTGATTCAGGAAGGCGCATTGTGCGGAGAAGCGGAATCTTCGTCAAAGGTGAAGATTCCGAAATGCAACGGCGTCGCGAGCCAATGGCGTTCGCGCAAAAGCAAACGGCGGCCGAAGCCGCCGTTTTCAGTACGACAGGTAGTGTCGATATCTCAATGCTTGAGCGATTCGATCAGTTCGATATAACTGGTCATCGCGGCGTCTGGCGTAACCCCTTTGAGCATGGCCCACGCGTCGAACTTGGCACGCTCGACCATCGCCGTCATGCCAGGGCGCTCGCCCGTCGCGTCGCCCTGGGTCGCCTGTTTGTATAGCGCATAGATACGCAGCAGCGTGAGATTATCGGGGCGCTCGGGCAGCGTCTTGGACGCGGTCACCGCGTCGTCGAAACGCATTTTCAGATCGCTCATTGCAAGCTTCCTCCTTAAAGAATCGACAGGATGTGATGAGCTCGAGCATAGCCGCGAATGCCGCGCTCACCTAGCGCGCGGCTAGACGCATGCCTCTAGTCGGACGCGGCGCCAGCGCCGCCGGATGCGCCGACCTGCATCGGTGCGTCCGCGGGCCGGGGCGCATCGCCAGTGTGCGCGATCCAGCCGCCGCCCAGAGACTGGTACAGATCGACCAGATTGGTCAGACGCTGCATGCGGGCGGCAATCAGCGATTGCTGGGCCGAATACAGATCGGTTTGCGCCGTCAGCACCGTCAGGTAGCTCGCCGCGCCGTTCTTGTAAAGCAGATTGGACAAATCGAGCCGGCGCTGCTGGGACACGACATACCGCTGTAATGCGGCGATCTGGTCGTCATAGGTGCCGCGCGCGGCCAGCCCATCCGAGACTTCCCGAAAAGCCGTTTGGATCGTCTTCTGGTACTGGGCGATCGCCACGTGCTTCTGCAGATGCGCGAGGTCCAGGTTGGCCAGGTTGGTACCCGCATCGAAGATCGGCAGCGTGATCTGCGGCACGAACGACCACGCTGTCGAGCCGGCCTTGAACAACCCGCCGAGCGTGGCGCTCTCGGTGCCGTACTGAGCCGTCAGCGCGATCTTCGGGAAGAATGCCGCGCGCGCCGCGCCGATATTGGCGTTGGCGGCGCGCAAGCGCTGTTCCGCAGCCATGATGTCGGGCCGGCGCGTGAGCAGATCGGACGGCAACCCGGCCGGAATGTCAGCCAGGATGTGCTGGTCGTCGAGCGGCAGAGGAGCCGGCAAATCAGCCGGCAAAGGTTCGCCAACCAGCAGCGTCAGGGCATTCTCGGCCTGTGCGCGCAGACGCAACTGGCTGGCCAGGCTCGCACGTGCCTGTTCGACCACGCCCTGGGCTTCGCGCAGGGTCAGCTCCGAACCGGTGCCGACATTGAATTGCAGCCTGGCCAGCTGGTAGGAGGCCTCGGCATTGCGCAGCGTCTCGCGCGTCACCTTGAGTTGTTCGTCGTAGGCGCGCACGGTGAGATACTGATCGGCGACCTGTGACACCAATGAGATTTCCGCCGCTTTGCGCGCTTGTGCAGTTGCCAGGTATTGAGCCAACGCCTGTGCCTTGAGGCTACGGATGCGGCCCCAGAAATCGAGCTCCCACGACGCCGCACCCAACCCGACCGAATAGACGCCGGACACCCCCTTGCCGGACGAGCTCAGATCAGCCGGCACGTGCGAGCGTGTATCGCTGGCCGTCGCGTTGACGGTCGGAAACAGGCCGGCGCGCACGATCCGGTATTGCGCTGCCGCTTCCTGCACCTGCAATGCCGAGACCCGCAGGTCGCGGTTATTGCGCAGCGCCAGCCCCACCAATGCGCGCAGGCGTGGATCGCCGAAGAAATTCCGCCAGCCAATGTCGACTGCGGGCAACTGCCTGGCCGTGCCGGCCGGCGCGCTGGCCCGATATGCATCGCCGGTGGGAAAGGCCGCGGCCACCCCGGTTGCCGGGCGCTGGTAATGCGGCTGCAGCGAGCAGCCCGCCATCAGCGCAGCCGCCGCCATCGCGAATGGCAGACAAAGCCTGTTCATGATTGATCTCCTTCGGAATCCTGCGCATCGCCATTGGGCGTTGCCGTGCCCCGCGAGTCCGGCTTGCGTTTGGAGAATCTCTCGCGAATCACCACGAAGAACATCGGAATCATGAAGATGGCCAGGAAAGTCGCCGTAACCATGCCGCCGATGACGGCCGTGCCGATCGCGTGCTGGCTGGCCGACCCCGCGCCATTGCTGATCGCCAGCGGCAGCACGCCGAGAATGAACGCCATCGACGTCATCAGGATCGGCCGCAATCGCAGGCGCGCCGCCTCCATCGCCGCGGCCATCGCCGACATGCCCTGCTCCTGGAGGCTCTTGGCGAACTCCACAATCAGAATGGCGTTTTTCGCCGACAGCCCCACCGTGGTCAGCAAGCCGACCTGGAAGTAGACGTCGTTCGAGAGGCCCCGACCGGTCGCGGCCAGCAAGGCGCCGATAATGCCCAGCGGCACCACCATGATGACCGAGAACGGAATCGACCAGCTTTCATACAGCGCCGCCAGGCTGAGGAACACCACCAGAATCGAGATGGCATACAGCGCCGGCGCCTGGGAGCCCGACAGGCGCTCCTGATAGGACAGGCCGGTCCATTCGTACCCGATGCCCTTGGGCAACTTGCTGGCGAGTTTTTCGATTTCGTTCATTGCCTGGCCCGAGCTCTTGCCAGGCGCGGCACTACCCTGGATTTCTATCGACGAGACGCCGTTGTAGCGCTCCAGCTTGGGCGAGCCGTAAGTCCATGAACCTGTGGCGAACGACGAGAACGGCACCATTTTTCCTTGCGTATTGCGCACGTACCAGCGGTCGATATCGCTCGGATTCATGCGATACGGTGCATCGGCCTGCACATAGACACGCTTGATCCGATTGTCGGTGTCGAGGAAGTTGTTGACATAAGCAGAGGCCCAGGCGATCGAGAAAGTCTGGTCGATCGAGGCCAGCGGCACGCCCAGCGCGCTGGCCTTCACACGGTCGATATGCACCTTGAAATCGGGCTGATCGTCCAGGCCATTGGCCCGCACCAGCGCCAGATCGGGATCCTTCGCGGCCGTCCTCAACAGTTCGTTGCGGGCGGCCATCAGCGCCGCGTGTCCGAGGCCGGCACGGTCTTCCAGTTCGAAGTCGAAACCCGACGCCGTGCCCAGCGATGGGATCGGCGGCGGATTGATCGGGATCACCACCGCATTCTTGTATGAGGAAAAATGCGCGAAGATCCGCCCGATCAGCGCCTGCATCTTGTCCTTGTCGGCCGTGCGCAGGCTCCAGTCCTTGAGCCGCACGAATACCAGCCCGGAATTCTGGCCGCGCCCGGCGAAGTTGAAGCCCGCCACCTCGAAGGTCGACTGGACCACGTCACGCTCCTGATTCAGGAGGTAGTGGCTGACATCGTCGAGCGCCTGCTCGGTGCGCTGCTGCGTCGTGCCCGGCGGCGTCTGCACCTGGATGAACATGGTGCCCTGGTCTTCGTTGGGCAGGAACGAAGTCGGCATGCGCACGAACAGCAGCGCGACCGCGCCGATCAGCAACAGATACAGCAGCAGCCAGCGGCCCGAGCGCTTGAGCACGTGGTGCACGCCGGCGTGATATTTTTGCCGGCCATTGTCGAAGGTGCGATTGAACCACCCGAAAAAGCCCTGCTTTTCATCGTGATGGCCCTTCGGAATCGGCTTGAGCAGCGTCGCGCAAAGTGCGGGCGTCAGGATCAACGCCACCAGCACCGACAGGATCATCGCCACCACGATGGTCAGCGAGAATTGGCGGTAGATCGCACCGACCGCGCCGCCGGAGAAGGCCATCGGCACGAACACCGCCGAGAGCACCAGCGCCACGCCGACCAGCGCCCCGGTGATCTGCCCCATGGCCTTGCGCGTCGCGTCGCGCGGCGAGAGCCCTTCCTCGGACATGACCCGCTCGACGTTTTCCACCACGACGATCGCATCGTCGACCAGCAGCCCGATGGCCAGCACCATGCCGAACATCGAGAGCGTGTTGATCGAGAAGCCGACCAACGCCATCACGCCGAAAGTGCCGAACAGCACGACCGGCACCGCAATGGTCGGGATCAGGGTGGCGCGCAGGTTCTGCAAAAACAGATACATCACCAGGAACACCAGCACGATCCCCTCGAGCAGCGTCTTGACGACCTCCTCGATGGAGATTTTCACGAACGGCGTGGTGTCGTACGGATACTCGACCTTCAGGCCATGCGGAAAATACCGCGACAGTTCGTTGATTCTCGCGCGTACCGCATCCGCTGTCTGCAACGCGTTGGCGCCGGTGGCCAACTGGATGCCCAGGCCGGCCGCGGGCGCGCCGTTGTATTTGGTCGCCGTAATATAGTTTTCGCCACCCAGGGCAACACGCGCGACGTCCTTGATACGAACTTGCGAGCCATCCGGATTGACTTTGAGCAGCACGTCGCCGAACTGTGCCGGCGTGCGCAGCAGGGTTGCCTCGCTGATGGTCGCGGTCAGTGACTGGCCCGGCACCGCCGGCGTGCCGCCCAGTTGTCCAGCGGCGACCTGAACGTTCTGGTCCTTGAGCGCGTTGACCACGTCCACCGGCGTCAAGCCCACGCGAGTCAGCTTGTTCGGATCGAGCCAGATGCGCATCGCATATTGCGTGCCGAACACCGTGACCGTGCCAACGCCATTGACCCGGCTGATGGGATCCTGCACATGCGAGACCAGGTAGTTCGCCAGGTCGTACTTCGTCATGCTGTGATCGGTCGAGACAAACGCCATCGCCATCAGAAAGCCGGTGCGGGATTTCGTCACGCTCACCCCCGCCTGCTGCACGGCCTGGGGCAGCAACGGCGTGGCCAGCTGCAGCTTGTTCTGCACCTGCACCTGAGCAATGTCCGGATTCGTGCCCGGTGCGAAGGTCAGGGTGATTTCCGCCGTGCCGGAATCGTCGCTGGTCGAGGCAATGTAGAGCAGATTGTCGAGGCCATTCATCTGCTGCTCGATGACCTGCGTCACCGTGTCTTCCACGGTCTGCGCGGAGGCACCGGCATAGGACGCGCGAATCTGCACCCCGGGCGGCGCGATGGTCGGATATTGCTCGACCGGCAACGTCTTGATCGACAGCGCGCCGGCCAGCATCAGGACAATCGCGATCACCCACGCAAAAATGGGGCGATCGATAAAAAACTTGGCCATGAACCGGGCTCCCGCTTATTGTGACTGCCCGGGCACGGCAGCCGCCGCGCCGGAGGCATTCACCGGCGGCATCGGCTGCTCGACCGGTTTGACTGTCATGCCGGGCTGCACCTTTTGCACGCCAGCGACGATCACCCTGTCGCCCGGCTTCAGGCCGCTATCGACGATCCAGTCGGTACCAAAGGTTTGGCTCGCGCTCAGCGTGCGCAGGGCGACCTTGTCATCGGCGCCCACCACCAATGCCGTGGGCGTGCCCTTGGCATCGTGCGTGACGCCGATCTCAGGCACCAATATCGCGCGGTCGTTGACGCCCTCTTCCAGGCGCGCCCGCACGAACATGCCGGGCAGCAGTTCATGCTTCGGATTCGGGAACACCGCGCGCAGCGTGACCGTGCCGGTGGTCTGGTCGACCGTGATGTCGGTGAATTCGAGTTTGCCCTCGAGCGGATACACCGAGCCGTCGTCCAGCACGAGCTTGACCTTGGCCTCGTTGGGGCCGGCCGATTGCAGCCGGCCGTCGGCCAGCGCGCGGCGCAGGCGCAGCAGATCGACCGTCGACTGCGTGACGTCGACGTAGATCGGATCGGTCTGCTGCACAGTCGCCATCAGCGTCGCCGCGCTCGCCTGCACATAGGCGCCGGGCGTGACATTCGACACGCCGATGGTGCCGGTGATCGGGGACGTGACGTCGGTGTAGCCGAGATTGATGCGCGCGGTTTCCACCGCCGCCTTGCCCGCGGCAACGTCGGCAGCTGCCTGTTCCTGCGCGGCCGCGGCGTTGTCGTAATCCTGCTTGCTGACCGCGTGCGCGGCCACCAGCACCTTGTAGCGGGCCGCCAGGGCCGAAGTCGAAGTCAGATTCGCGCGTGCCTTCTGCAGCGTCGCGCTGGCGCTGTCCAACGCCGCCCGGTAGGGTGCCGGATCGATCTGATAAAGGCGCTGGCCAGCCTTGACCTGGCCGCCCTCGGTAAATTCGCGGCGCAGCACGATGCCATCGACACGGGCGCGCACTTGCGCCACCAGGTAAGCCGAGGTACGCCCCGGCAATTCCGAGGTCACCGGCACGCTCTGCGCGTGGACCGTGACCACGCCGACTTCGAAGGGCTTCGGCGCCGGCGCCTGTTTCTTGGCACAGCCGGCGAGCAGCAGAGCCGAAACCGCCGCACCGGCATAGATCAAACGCGTGGAATTCCGACCAAAACGCATGGAACGACCTCTGTGTCTAGGCTGAGTTGTTCAGTAACGGGATAAGCGGCAGCATCATGATCGCCAGGCAACGCCAGGCGCCGCTGCGCCGGGGAACGAGACGCGTGCGGCCAGGCGCCGCCCAGGCTTGCCTGGCAATCCGGCCGCTGGCGGCGACGCCGTCATGCGTGTGGCAACCGGTATGGCTCGTCCGTTGTGCGGCTGCTATTATATATACATTCATTAATGAATGTTTTAATTGAAATACGTTGTAATGATCGGTTCCGCATAGTAAAAAAGCCGCGTGACGCAAATCCCGGCGGCATACCCATACACCCGGAGAACCGCAAAAAATGGTCCGCCGAACCAAGGAAGAGGCCCTCGAAACCCGCCATCAGATTCTCGATGCCGCCGAACAGGTGTTTTTCGAGCAGGGCGTCTCGCGCACCTCGCTGGCCGATATCGCGACGGCCGCAGGCGTCACGCGCGGCGCGATTTACTGGCATTTCAAGAACAAGGCGGATCTCTTCACGGCCATGTTCGACCGCATCCGCCTGCCGATGGAGACCATGGTCGAGCGCTGCCGCACCAGCGACCCCGACTCCGATCCCGCGCAGACGCTTCACCGCGTATTCACCCAGGTATTGTGCGAGACCGCGCGCAATCCGCACCGGCGCCGGGTGCTCGACATCCTGTTTCACAAGTGCGAATACACCCAGGACATGGGTCCGGTGATGGAGCGCCACCAGGAAGCCTGCGCCGACGGGCGCAGCCGCATGGAGCGTTGCTTGTGCGACGCAGTGTCCCTGGGGCAATTGCCGGCCGACCTCGATACGCGGCGCGCGGCCGTGTTGATGCACGCGATGTTGACCGGCCTGATCGGCAACTGGCTGTTCATGCCGGGCAGCTTCGATCTCGAGGCCGAAGCCGGCGCGATGGCCGACGGTTTCTTCGATATGCTGCGCTATAGCCCGGCGCTGCGCGTGGCCGTGGCGAAATGAGGCAGGCTCACGCCGGGCGGTCGGCGCAGGCCGGATTGAGCAGCGGCGCAAACGCCGCCGCGCGGGCATCGAGCTGTTTGCGCAGATCCGCCTCGAGGCGCGCGTAGGCCTCGAGCACCGTGTGGCCGAACGGCGTGACGTTCGCACCGCCGCCGGCCGCGCCGCCGATGTGACGCGCCACCAGCGGCTCGCGAAAATCCCGATTCATCGCCTCGACAAGCAGCCAGGCCCGGCGGTATGACATCTCCAGTTGCCGCGCCGCGGCCGAGATCGACCCGGCTTGCCCGATGGCCCGCAGCAATTGCACCTTGCCGGGCCCCAGCACGCGCGTCTGGCCGCAACGAATCCGCACCCGCAGGTCATAGCCAACTTCGCTCATTGCGCCGCACCCCTAACCCACATGACCGCCATACAGCACCGCGACGACGACGGCAGCGGCCAGCGCGACCCACAGCCACAGCCGCCGCACCGCCGGCGTGGGCTGGCGCGCGGCCGGCTCGGCCGCTGTCGAGGCGGCGCCGGCCTGCGCTGGCGCCGGCGCCTCGGACGTCACACCCAGCGCGTCGGTAAAGCGCGAGAAAAAGTCGTCCGCCAGCTTGCGTGCGGCCCCATCGACCAGCCGCGAACCGAGCTGGGCCAGCTTGCCGCCGACCTGGGCCTTGACGTGATAGGTCAGCAATGTCTCGGCCGCGCCTTGCGAGGCAAGCGTGACCTGCGCCTCGCCGCGCCCGAACCCGGCGGCGCCACCCTGCCCGTCGAAGCGCAATACGTAAGAGGTAGGGGGCACCACGTCGGCCAGCGTCATGCGCCCCTTGAAATGGGCCTTGACCGGCCCGACCGAGGCGAGCATCGCGACGTCGTAGGTGTCGTCGGCGGTGCGCTCCAGCGATTCACACCCGGGAATGCACTGGCGCAGTACCGCCGGGTCGTTGAGCGCCTGCCACACGGCCTCTTGCGACACGGGCAGCACGCGGGAATTCTGCATTTCCATGACCAACCTCCTTGGCTTGAACGGGTTGCGGCGCCGGCACGCCGCTCAGGCGCCGCGCAGCACTTGCGCCAGCTGCGCGAGCGAGTCGAGATTGTGCGCCGGCAGGTGCCGGTCGACCAGCGGTAGCATGACACGAATGCCGGCGGCCTTGGGTTCGAACCCCTGGTAACGCAACAGCGGGTTGAGCCACAGGATTTGCCGGCTGGCCAATCGCAAGTGTTGCATCGCGGCCTGCAACACACCAGGTTCGGCGCGATCGAGGCCGTCGGTCACCAGCAGCACCGCAGCGCGCTGGGTGAGCACGCGCCGAGCCCACGCACGATTGAACTGTTCGAGACAGGGGCCGATGCGCGTGCCGCCTGACCAGTCGGGCACCGCACGGCTGACCGCGCGCATCGCGTCATCCACGTCGCGCGCACGCAGACAGCGGGTGATGTTGCTCAGGCGCGTGCCGAACAGAAACACCGACAGCTTCTGCTGCTGCCCCAGCGCATGCAGGAAATGCAGCAGCACGCGGGTATAGCTGTGCATCGAGCCGGAAATGTCGCACAGCGCCACCAGCGGCGGCGTTCGACGCACCTGGCGGCGACGGCGCAACAGCACCGGTTCGCCGCCGCACCGCAGGCTTGCACGCAAGGTCTGCCGCATGTCGACGGCGCCCTGCTGGCCGGGTCGCCAGCGGCGCGTTAGCACGGGCCGCAATGGCAGCGCGAGGCGCCCCGCATGACGCCGCGCAAGCTCCCATTCGTCCGGCGTCATCTGCTCGAAGTCGCGCGACTGTAAGCGTTCCCGCG
>JAGXBI010000268.1 GCA_018971155.1 Burkholderiales bacterium | reverse complement strand
ATGGTGACAAGCTCATCCGGGGTGAATGTGGGCACCACGCACGTGCGCGGCAGCCGGCCCGATACGCTGATCGTGCCCGGCGGCAGCGGTGTGCACGCCTATGCCGCGGCACCTGCCGCGCTACGGCTCACGCAGCGCCTGGCCGCGCGTTCGCGGCGCGTCACCAGCGTTTGCACCGGCGCGTTCCTGCTGGCCGCTGCCGGCCTGCTCGATGGCCGGTGCGTGACCACCCATTGGCGCCACGCGGCCAGCCTGCAGGCCGCCTACCCGTCGCTGCAGGTGGATCCCGACAGGATTTTCATTCGCGATGGATCGGTCTGGACTTCGGCCGGCGTGAGCGCCGGCATCGATCTAGCGCTCGCGCTGATCGAGGAAGATCTGGGCGTGGAAGTCTCGCGCGCGGTTGCCCGCGAGATGGTGGTGTACCATCGCCGGCCGGGCGGCCAGTCGCAATTCTCGGCACTGCTGGATATCGAACCGCCGTCGGACCGCATTCGCGCGGTGCTGCATTTCGCGCGCGAGCATTTGCACGAGCCGTTGCCGGTGGAGCGTCTGGCCGAAGTCGCACGCTTGAGCCCACGACAGTTCGCGCGCGCGTTCGTCAGCGAAACCGGCCAGACACCGGCCAAGGCGATCGAACGCATGCGCGCCGAAGCGGCCCGCCCGCGCGTCGAGGATGGCCGCGAGCCGCTCGAGATCATTGCCTGCGCCAGCGGCTTCGGCGATCCGGAGCGCATGCGCCGGGGCTTTATCCGCGCGTTCGGGCAACCGCCGCAAGCGCTGCGCCGGCTGGCACACACGCGGCAAAGATCGCTGTCATAGCGCTGGAGGATTCTTCATGACCGTTTTTATCGCACTGCTGCGCGCGGTCAATGTCGGCGGCACCGGCGTCCTGCCGATGAAGGTGCTGTCGGCCCACTGCACTGAGCTCGGCTTCGAGCGGGTGCGCACTTATATTCAGAGCGGCAATGTCGTGTTCGAGAGCGCGGGCGGCGAGAACGAGGTACGACGCCTGCTGGCGGATTCGCTGGCCGATCTGATGGGCAAGCCGATCGGCGTAGCGGTGCGCAACGCGGCGGCGCTGGCCGCCGTGCTCGAAGCCAATCCGTTTCCAGACGCACCACCCGCGCAGGTGGCGGTGGCCTTTCACCACGCCGTGCTGCCTCGCACGCTGCTCGATGGCTTTTCGACGCCGGGCGGCGAAGAGGTGCGACTCGGGCGGCGCGAGCTTTATGCGTATTATCCGAACGGCATGGGCCGCTCGCGGTTGAAGCTGCCGCTGCCGCCCGACGAGGTTACCGTACGTAATATCAATACGGTATCCAAATTAGTCGCGCTGGCAGGCGGCTGACGCGTTCAGCGGCCGATACGGCGGCTGTTGCCGTCAAGCTGTTCGTTCAATACGCGCTGTTCCTCGCCGCTGATGCCGCCGCCTTGCTGCGAAGCCATGTCGTTGAGTTCACGCTGGATGGCGTCGACACGCCGGTGCAGCGCGCCGCCGTAGCCGGGATCGATATACCCCTGGCTCACCCTGGCGTCGATACGGTGATGTTGCGTGGCGATGCGGTGCTCGATCTGCGCCTTGCGCTGCAGGCTGACCTGATACGGGGTGGGGCCCACGCGGGCCGGCGGCGCCGGCTGATAGACGGTACAGCCGTATAGCGCCGCGCAAGCCATCGCCAAAGTCAACGCCGTTTTCTTTGTGTTATGCATCATGAGCTTCCTGGGATCGGCAAATACGCCGGGTGGTTGGACGCTGATATAACGCCATCGAGCATAAGGCGGTTGACCGGTCACAAGTGTTACCGAGGGTAACGCCGGCGGCCGCCCGCCGGCGCGCGCCTTAGCCGCGCTCGAATACCGCGATCGATTCGACGTGCGACGTATGCGGGAACATATTGACGACGCCGGCGCGCGTGAGGCGATAGCCGGCCTCGTGCACCAGCAGGCCGGCGTCGCGCGCCAGGGTGGCGGGGTTGCACGAGACGTACACGATGCGGCGCGGCAAGCCCGGCGCGTTTTCCTGCGCCAGCTCGGCCAGCGCCTTGGCGACGGCCAGCGCGCCTTCGCGCGGCGGGTCGATCAGGTAGCGGTCGAATGGGCCGAGCGCGCGAAGTTCATCCGCCGTGATGTCGAACAGGTTGCGGCAGGCGAAGCTGGTCCTGTCGCCCAGACCATTCGCCTTGGCATTGTCCAGCGCGCGCTGCGTCAAGGTTTGGCTGCCTTCGATGCCGAGCACTTCGCCGGCTTTGCGCGCCAGCGGCAAGGTGAAGTTGCCGATTCCGCAGAACAGGTCCAGCACACGCTCGCCGGGTTCGGGGGCCAGCAGGTTCAGCGCACGATGCACCAGCACGCGATTGATCTGGTGATTGACCTGGGTGAAATCGGTGGGCCGGAACGGCATGCGGATCTGGTATTCGGGCAGCACATACGCCAATTCCCGATCGAGCGGATAGAACGGCACGGCCGTCTCGGGCCCCTTGGGCTGCACCCAGAACTGCACGCCGTGCGCATCGGCGAATTCGCGCAGCAGCGGCTCGTCGGCCGCGCCAAGCGGCTCGAGAATGCGCAGCACCAGGGCGGTGACGTCGACGCCGATCGCCAGTTCGATTTGCGGCAGCCGGTCGCGGATCGACAGCGAAGCCACCAGATGACGCAGTGGCACGAGCATGTCGGAGACGTGCGGCGGGAGGATCTCGCAGGAGGTCATGTCGGCCACGAAGCTGCTCTTGCGCTCGTGGAAGCCGATCAGCACGCCGCCCTTCTTGACGACGTGGCGCACGGTCAGACGGGCGCGGTACCGGTAACCCCAGTCCGGCCCCTGGATCGGGCGCAGCATGGTCTCGGCCCTGACCTTGGACAGATGCCACAGATTGTCTTCGAGCACGCGTTGCTTGATCGCGACTTGGGCGCGCGGCTCCAGGTGCTGCATCGAGCAGCCGCCGCAGGTGCCGAAAAACCGGCAGCGCGGCGTCGCGCGCAAAATGCTCGGGCGCAGCACCCGCACCAGCTCGGCCTGCTCGAAGCTCGGCTTGCGCCGATAGCTCTTGTAGATCACCCGCTCGCCCGGCAACGCGCCCTCGACGAAAATGACCTTGCCTGGACGGTCGTCCACGCCCGGCAGGCGGCCGACGCCGCGCGCCTCCATATCCAGCGATTCGATTTCGAGGGTGTCGGCGACCTGGCCCGAGGGTGGGTTAGGAGATTTTGCGTCTGTCACGGCGGTGATTCTGTTCGGCGAAGCCGCGATTGTAGACCATTCGCCCGCCGGTCTGGGTGCCGGCGCTCAGGCCGCGAAGGCCGCCAGGTACTCGCGCCAGTGCGCCGCGCTCTCGCCGGCGAGCGAGGTTTTGACCAGTTGGACTTCCTGCTCGTATTCGGCCGGCGAGAATCCGCCGCGCATGAGCTGGTACCGGCAGTACACGAGGTAGGTGTTGACGACGTCGGTTTCGCAGTAATTGCGGATCTCGGCCAGTTGGCCCTGCTGATACGCCTCCCACACCTTGCTGCCGTCCATGCCGAGCTTGCCGGGAAAGCCGCACAGCTTGGCCAGATCGTCGAGCGGCGCGTTGGCGCGGGCCTGGTACATCGCGAGCAGGTCCATCAGGTCGAGATGGCGATGATGGTAGCGGCTGATGTAGTTGTTCCACTTGAAGTCGCGGTCGTCTTCGCCCATGTCCCAGTAGCGCGGCGCGGCCACCGAATTGATCAGGCCGCGGTAATGCAGCACGGGCAGATCGAAACCGCCGCCGTTCCAGGACACCAGTTGCGGCGAGTATTTCTCGATCACGCGGTAGAAGCTCTGGATCAGCGACGCTTCGCCGTCTTCGAGCGTGCCCAGCGAGCGCACGCGAAAACCGTCGCGGTCGCGAAACACGCAGGAGATTGCCGCAACCCTGTGCAGGTGCAGCGGCAGAAAGTCGCCACCGGTCTTTTCGCGCCGGGCGGCAAACGCCTGCTCGGCAACTTCGGCGTCGGACATCGTGTCCGGCGCGTCGTGCAGACGACGCAGACCCGCGACGTCGGGAATCGTCTCGATGTCGAAAACCAGAACGGGAATCACAATACGGAATCCTTGCGCACGCCGTTGGAGGCGAAATAACGTTTGAGCTTGACCAGGGCTTCCTGCTGGATTTGCCTGACCCGCTCGCGCGTGAGGCCCATCTCGTCGGCCAGTTCCTCGAGCGTGGCCGGCTCGATCCGGTTGAGCCCGAAACGGCGCTCGATCACGTAGCGGTGCTTGGTGGAAAGACGCGAGAGCCACAGGCGCATCAGGTCTTCGAGCTCCCGGTGCTGCACTTCCTGCTCAGGCGCCTGGCTGTGATCGTCGGAGAGCAGATCGAGCAGGCTGCTGCCGGGGTCGATTTCGAGCGGCGCGTCGAGCGAGGCGACGTGTTCGTTGAGCGCCAGGATATCGATGATTTCATCGGCCGTCTTGCCGGTCAGGTCGGCAATGTCGTCGATGCTGGCATCGCGCCGTTCGGCGCCGTCGACGTATGGCGCGCTTTTCTCCAGGTGCCGCTTGGCGCGCAGCACCTGATTGAGCTCGCGGATCACGTGCACCGGCAGGCGCACGGTGCGCGCCTGGTTCATGATGGCGCGCTCAATGCTTTGCCGGATCCACCAGGTCGCGTAGGTCGAAAACCGGAAGCCGCGGCCCGGATCGAATTTTTCGATCGCATGCATCAGGCCGAGGTTGCCCTCTTCGATCAGATCGAGCAGCGGCACGCCGCGGTTCAGGTAGCCCTTGGCAATGCTCACCACCAGCCGCAGGTTGCGCTCGATCATGACTTGCCGGGCGCCGAATTCGCCGCCCTGGGCGAGCGTCGCGTAATGGAGCTCTTCGGCGGGCGTGAGCAGCGGCTTGATGCTGATGCGGTTCAGGTAGTGCTGAACGGTGTCGGCCGTGAGTTCGGCCTGCAGGATGGTGGTGAAGTCGTCGGGCTCGGCGGCGGCGGCCTGCGGAGCGTCGAGCTCGCGCGGCTCATCAGGCTCGCGCTCGCCTTCGACAAACGGGTCGTCGGCCGGCGCGTCATGGCGTT
>JAGXBI010000267.1 GCA_018971155.1 Burkholderiales bacterium | reverse complement strand
CGCTGGCGCGCATCGCTTTGCTCGGCGCCAGCCTGGTCGTGAGCGCGGCGGTTTATTTCGGCGCCCTGCTGGCAATGGGATTCAAGTTCGGTACTTTCCGCAAGCGGACGGCTGCGTGATGAACAGGATGCTCGAATATTTCGCCACGCTGGTTGCGGACGACGCAAGTTTGCCGCTGACCGAGGCGGCCGTGGCCCTGGCGCAGGACGCCTACCCGGATGTCGACATTCAGGGCGTGCTCGCGGAGATCGACAAATTGGCGATGCGCGTCATGCAGCGCGTGCCGGCCGATGCCGGGCCCCTGCAAAAGCTGCAGCTGCTCGATCACTTCTTTTTTCGGGAGCTGGGTTTCGCGGGAAACCAGAATGATTTCTATCATCCCGATAACAGCTATCTGAACGTCGTGCTGCAGACCCGGCGCGGTATCCCGATTTCGCTGGCGGTCCTGTATATGGAAATCGGTCAGCAGCTCGGGCTGCCGCTGCGGGGGTTGTCATTTCCCGGCCATTTTCTGCTGCGCCTGTCGGTGCCTGGCGGCGACGTCGTGATCGATCCGCTGACCGGGCAATCGCTGTCCCCGAGCCGTTTGCTCGAGCTGGTCGAGCCATATCTGAGCCACTATCGCGCCGAGGCTGAGCAAAATGGACAGGAGTTGGCGCTTTGGGCGTTGCTTCACCCGTTTCTGGAGCCTGCTTCGCCGCGGGAGATTCTCGCCCGCATGTTGCGCAACCTGAAAGTCATTTATACGCAGAACGAGCGCTGGGAACGGCTATTGGCCGTTCAGGAGCGCATGGTGCTGGTGTTGCCGCACGCGTTGGACGAACGGCGAGACCGGGGACTGGCTTATGCACGCCTTCATCACGTGCGCCAGGCTCAGGAAGACCTTCAATATTATTTGCAGAAGCAGCCAGAGGCGAGCGATGCCCGGGCGATCCGCGAGACGCTGGCTGATCTCGGCAAGTTGGGCGGCGCAGCAGACTGAGCGATGCTGGCGGGGCAACTGCCTAGGTCGATCGGGCACGTTGCTCGACTTCGCGCTGCAAGCCCGGCTTATAGCCAAAGTGAAAAAACAGCTCGGCCATCAGGAAGATCGGCGCAATGAAAACCTGCCAGAAATTATCCAGCAGCGCCGGTTTGCGCCCCTCGAAGCGGTGCCCCACCAACTGAAAAATCCAGCCGCCGACGAACAGGATCGCAAAAGCAATCAGGCCGCGCCCGCCCGGCAGATCTGCCAAGCGCTCGGCGAGCAACAGCAGGATCGCCGAAAAGGCAGTCATGGCCAGGGCAAGCGGCACGTCGAGCAGAAAGTAGTAGGCCAGCAGAATCAGCACAAACAGCTGGGCGGCATTCAGGCCGCTGGCGCCGAATCGCAGCCACGAGAGAGACTGCAACAGGGCCAGCATGATCGCCGGCACGCCGATGAAATGGGTCAGGCGGTTTTTGGGACTACGGTGATAACGCTGGTAGAACGACATTTGTTCAGCCAAGGTCTTCATGCACGCCCCCTGCCAAGTGAGTTCAGGCACTTATTCTAGAGCAGCGCCGCGCCGGCGCCATGATCTGAAATGGTGCAATCACTCTAGCCAGATATTGACGACCGTCGCGCCGGCCGCGCGTGGCTGGCTACTTCGGCTGCATGCGAATTGCGCCGTCCAGGCGAATGACCTCGCCGTTGAGCATCGGATTGGTCAGGATCTGCCTGACCAGCATCGCATACTCGGCCGGCTTGCCCAGGCGCGGCGGGAACGGCACCATTTTGCCCAGCGCATCTTGCACTTCCTGTGGCATGCCCAGCAGCATCGGCGTCTCGAAAATGCCCGGCGCGATCGTCATCACCCGAATTCCGCTGCGGGAGAGGTCGCGTGCCACCGGCAGCGTCAGGCTGACGATGCCGCCTTTCGAGGCAGCGTAAGCGGCTTGCCCGATTTGCCCATCGTATGCCGCCACGGACGCCGTGTTGACGATCACGCCGCGCTCGCCTTGGGCGTTGGGGTCGCCCTGGCTCATCGCCTCGGCGGCCAGCCGAATCATGTTGAACGTGCCGATCAGGTTGATATTGATTACTTTGGCGAACTGGGCCAGCGGGTGGGGACCATCTTTGCCGACCGTTTTGGTGCCGATGGCGATGCCGGCGCAGTTGACCAGGCCGCGCAATGTGCCCAGTGCCTTGGCTGCCGCCACAGCGGCCTGTCCGTCTGCTTCCTGAGTCACGTCGCAGTGTACGAACTGGCCGCCGAGCTCGCTCGCCAGCCGGGTGCCGGCTTCGTCGTTCAGATCGGCCAGCACCACGATGCCGCCGTTATCGGCGAGCATGCGCGCCGTACCCGCGCCAAGACCCGAGGCGCCGCCGGTGATGAGGAATACATTGCCTTTGATTTCCACGCTGAACTCCCGAAAACGAATGAGTGGGGCGACTATCACAAGCGACGGCCGCGCAGGCAATTGACGTATACGTCAATTGCACCCGTAAAAAAAGCGGCCGGAGCCGCCTTGGCCGGCCAACCGCCCAGCCCGATGGATAGGCCCGGAGAGCCTCAGCCAAGCGCAGCGAAAACGCGGTCGCGGATAGCCTCGACCGAGCCGAGACCTGAAATCTGCCGATATTGCGGTGCGGCGACCTTGGCGCTCGGATCTCCGTGCTGGGCCCAGTTCGAATAATAGGCAATCAGCGGCTTGGTCTGCGCGTCGTAGACTTCCAGGCGCTTGCGCACCGTTTCTTCCTTGTCGTCTTCGCGCTGGATCAGCGGCTCGCCGGTAACGTCGTCGAGGCCCTCGACTTTGGGCGGATTGAATACGACATGATAGGTGCGGCCCGAGGCGACATGGGCGCGGCGCCCGCTCATGCGGGTGATGATCTCATCGAATGGCACGTCGATTTCGAGCACATAGTCGATCGGCACGCCCGCCTGCTTCATCGCCTCGGCTTGCGGGATGGTCCGCGGGAAGCCGTCGAACAGATAGCCATTGGCGCAGTCGGGCTGGGTCAGGCGTTCCTTGACCATGCCGATGATGACCTCGTCCGAGACCAGTTCCCCGGCGTCCATGAACTTCTTCGCGGCCAGTCCCAGCGGCGTGCCGGCCTTGACCGCGGCGCGCAGCATATCGCCGGTGGAGATTTGCGGAATACCGTACTTTTCTTTGATGAAAGTGGCTTGGGTGCCTTTGCCGGCCCCGGGCGCGCCCAACAAGATCAAACGCATCGGTTGACTCCTGACAGTTTATGATTTGTGAATTCTGGGGTACTGCGAGGAGAGCAGGTGTCCGGCAAGCCGTGGCGGCGCCAAATTCCTACGAGCTGGTCCCGCCTCGCTATCTTCAGCAGCGATTATGCCATGTCGGTGGGCCTGCGCCGGGTTTTGCGCCCACGTTTGTCAAGCCGGTGGCGGGCTCGGAACGAGAGAGATCCTGCCTAGCCAGCGAGCAGCGCGCGCACGCGCGCCAGGTCTTCCGGCGTATCGATGCCGGGCGCGGGCGCGTGCTCGGTCAGCAGCACCGCAATTCGCTCGCCGTGCCACAACGCACGCAATTGCTCGAGCGATTCAGCCAATTCCAGCGGCGCCTGGGCGAGCGACGGATAAGTGCGCAAAAACGAGACGCGATAAGCATACAGGCCGATGTGCCGGTAGACCGTAGCCGGCGGCATCGGCATGCTCGCAACGTCGGGCCAATTCGCTTGCCATGCATCGCGCGACCAGGGAATCGGGGCGCGCGAGAAGTACAGCGCGCGCTGTTGCGCGTCGAGCACCACTTTGACCACGTTCGGGTTGAAAATGTCGGCCGGCGTCGAGATCGGATGGGCCGCGGTGGCCAATGCGCATTCCGGGTGGCTTGCCAAATGAGCCGCCACGTCGCTAATCAGGTTCGGGTCGATCAACGGTTCGTCGCCCTGCACGTTGACCACCAGCGCATCGTCGGGCCACCCCAGCCGCCCGGCCACTTCGGCCAACCGGTCGGTGCCGGACGGGTGATCCGGACGGGTCAGGATGGCTTGGATGCCGTGCTCGCGTGCGGCGTCGACCACGCTGGTGGCATCGGTGGCGATGACCACGGTCGCGGCGCCGGAGCGTTGCGCCTGTTCGGCCACACGCACCACCATGGGTTTGCCCGCCAGATCCGCCAACGGTTTGTTGGGCAGCCGGGTCGACGCGAGTCGGGCGGGAATGACAGCGATAAACGGGATCGTCATGTCGACGCAGCCCCGCGCGCGGTTAATCGGTGCTGGGCACGGGCGTGCCCTCGACCGATTGCCGCGCTTCGTCCGCAAGCATGATCGGAATGCCGTCTCGAATCGGATAGGCAAGCTTGTCGGCGTGGCAAATGAGTTCCTGCGCCTTGCGGTCGTATTCCAGCGGACCTTTGCACAAGGGGCAGACGAGAATTTCAAGCAATCGGGTGTCCACGCAATTTCTCCACAACCAGGGATACGAAGCGCGCATCGAGCGTCGCGTGCGCGCGTACCGCCCACAGCCGGGGGTCGCGCCATGTCAGGCATTTTACTGCATCCTTCTCGGTGATCAGGATGGTGTCGGCGGTAACGCCGTCGAACGGGTTGCGCGCGAAGTCATAATGATCCGGCAGCGACAGGGTATCGATGCTGAGCCCGGCCGCGCGCAACGCCGCGAAAAAGCGTTCGGGAACCCCAATGCCGGCCGCAGCCAGCACGCGCCGCCCGGAAAAATGATCGAGCGGGCGCTGCAACGTGGGCTGGCTGACGCACCAGGCCAGGTCGAGTTGCAGCGTCAACAGGAAAGTATCGGGCCAGTCCGGCATGTCGGCGCGCTGGCTCGAATTGATCAGGTTGGCATCGCGCGGACGCGTCAATGGCTCGCGCAGCGGGCCGGCCGGCAGCAGGAATCCGTTGCCGGCCAGGCGCCGGTCGAACACGGCAATTTCGACGTCCCGCTGCAGCGCGTAGTGCTGCAAGCCGTCGTCGCAGACCAGCACGTCGCAGGCGGGGTGCGCCGCCAGCAAAGCGCGGCCGGCGCGGACCCGGTCGGGGCAGACCCACACGGGTACCCCGCTGCGGCGTGCGATCAGCAGCGGCTCGTCGCCGACCTCGTGTGCGGCCGTTTGCTCGCCGACC
>JAGXBI010000010.1 GCA_018971155.1 Burkholderiales bacterium | reverse complement strand
ATCGGCGCCTTCACATAATCGGGATCGCCCAGCAAGGTGTTGCGGTCGACATAGGCGTGACGCATCGCCTCGACCATCACATGGGTGGCGGCGGCCGAGTGAAAGCCCATTTTGGCCAGCGGATACGGCTCGATGATATTCAGGATCTCGCACAGCGTGGTGCCGCCCGAGCTTGGCGGCGGCGCCGAGATCACGTGGTAGCCGTGATAATCGCATTCGACGGGCTTGGTTTGTTCGACGAAATAGTTTTCGAAGTCGGCCTTGCTCAAAATGCCGCCGTGCTCGTTGCTCGCCTTGACGATCGCGTCGGCGATCGGCCCCTTATAAAACGCCTTGGCGCCGTCCTTTTCGATCAGGCGCAAGGTGTGCGCCAGATTGGTCTGCACCAGGCGATCGCCGACCTGATAAGGCTTGCCGTGCTTGAGGAAGATCGCCGCGATGTTCGGCTCTTGCGCAAACAGCTTGCTCGGCCCGCGCAGCGCATCGAGATCGCCCTGTTTGCCGCTGCCGGTCATGATGTCGACGTCGCCGCGCTGCAGAACGAAACCATGTTCGGCCAACCCGATCGCCGGCGCCATCACCTGTTGGCGGGTCATCGTGCCGTATTCGCGCAGCACCGTATCGAGCCCCATCACCGTACCCGGCACGCCCACCGCGAGGTAGCCGCGCGTGCTGCGCCCCGGCACCACGTTGCCCTTGGCGTCCAGGTACATGTCACGGGTAGCCTTGAGCGGCGCACGCTCGCGGAAATTGACAAAAATGTTGCGGCCATCGGCCAGATGCAAGGTCATGAAACCGCCGCCGCCGATATTGCCGCAGCACGGATCGACCACCGCCAGCGTATAGCCCACAGCAACCGCCGCATCGATGGCGTTGCCGCCCTCCTTCAGGATTTTCAGGCCGACTTCGGTGGCCAGATGTTGAGTCGTCACCACCATGCCATGCCTGCCATAGGCCGGCGGCGGCGCAACCGCATGGGCGGCCTGCGCCAGCACCAATGCGGCAAAGACGGCCAAAAACCGGGGCGACAGCTTTACCCGGCAGGACAGACGAATGAGGGATCGCAGGTGTTGCATGAATGACATGGCCTTCTCCTGTTCTTCTTGCGGTAACGTCCAGATGGGTCCCCGATTTCCCCACGACTTGTTTATTGTTGTCGGCGCAGGAAAATCATACACGACCATCCGCAAGTTTTACTGCGAGAAGAAAAGGATCGTTCTGCCAAGTCACCGGGGCGACGGCCCAACCGATGCCGCCCGCGTCATGGCGCGCACCCCCTCAGGCGTGAGGCAGCAGCACCAGTTTGCTGGACGCGGCACGCCCCTGATCGAGATCGGCGAAGGCGGCGGGCCCTGCCTCCAGCCGGCGCGACTCGACCCAGCTCAGGTCGCCGAAAGCGCCTTCGTAGATCGCCTGTACGGTGGCGCGCATGTCGCCGGTCGAGTAGGTGTACGTCCCCATCAGGGTGATTTCGGCCAGCGTCAATTTGCGCATGTCGATCTCGCTGGCCCAGTCCTGCAGGCCGATGTGCATCACCACGCCGCCCGGCTTGACCGCCTGCAGCGCGGCGGCCCGCGTGGGCTTGGCGCCGACCGCATCGATCACATAGTCGTAGGCGCTCTCCTCGGCCGGGGTGTCGAGCGGATTGAAGGCGAGGCAGCCCGCATGCTGCTGCGCCGAGGCGCGGCGCAGCGGATTGACCTCGGCCATCGCGACATGGCGGCAGCCATACGAGCGCAGCAGCAGTGCCGCCAGCAGCCCGATCGCGCCGCCGCCGATGACCAGCGTACGGGTCTCGGGCAGCGGACGTGCGAACGCGCGCATCGACAGGTTGATCGCATGCAGCGCGGTGGCCGCGGGCTCGGTCACGGCCGCCTTGAGCGCCGGCATGTCCTGCGGAATGTCGATCAGGCTCGCCGCCGGAATCGCCATATATTCGGCGAACGCGCCAGGCCGCGTCATGCCGACCATGGTGCGGTTCGCGCAGAGGTTGTCGCGTCCCTGCACGCAGTACGCGCATACGCCGCAAGTGATCAGCGGGTTGGCACTCACGCGCCGCCCCACCGGCCATGCCGGCACGGCGCTCTCGACGATCGTGCCGGCCAGCTCGTGCCCCAGCACCAGGCCCGGCTGGCGGCGCGGGTCGTGACCGTGGTAGGCGTGCATGTCGGAGCCGCAAATGCCGACCGCGTCGATTTTCAGGATCACCTCGCCGGCGGCCAACGCCGGATAGGGCCGCTCTTGCACCGCGACTTCGTTGGGCTGCGTGTAGACCAAAGCTTTCATAGGTGTGTTCTCTTTTGCGTCAATCCAATGCAAACAAAGTCTTCATGCGATGCAACCCGCGGCAGGTCGATCATCTCGCCGTGTAGCCGCCGTCGACCATGATCGTCTGACCGGTGATATAGGCCGAAGCGTCGCTGGCCAGGAACAGCGTCACGCCGTACAGGTCTTCGAGCGCACCGTTTCTGCCGATGCAGGTCTGGGCCGCGTGCCGCTGCGACAGCTGCGGGTCGTTGAATACCGGCGCGGTCAGCGCCGTGGGGAAAAAGCCCGGACCGATCGCATTGCAGGTGATGCCATGCGGCGACCACGCCTGCGCGATCGCACGCGTCAGTTGGAGAACACCCCCTTTCGCGGCGCCATAGGGGGTGCTATCGCCGAAGGCGCGATACGACTGCAGCGAGGCAAGATTGATAATGCGCCCCCAGCCGCGCTCGCGCATCGCCGGCGCCAGCGCCTGCGTGAGGAAAAACGGCGCGCCCAGATGCAGCGCCAGTTGCTGCTGCCAGGCTTGCGGCGTGACTTCGGCAAACGGCTGGCGCAGATTGATGCCGGCCGCGTTGACCAGAATGTCGATGTGCCCGGCGCGTGCCTGCGCGCGCTCGGCTCCTTCCCGGGCGCCGTCGGCCGAAGCCAGATCGGCGCATAGGTAGTCGGCCTTGATGCGCGATTGCCGCAGGCGGTCGGCCGCCGCCGCCAATTCGGTCTCGCGGCGCGCGAGCAGCACCACGCTTGCGCCCGCCAGGCCGAGCGCGGTAGCCATCGCCTCGCCGATGCCGGCGTTGCCGCCGGTGACCAGCGCGGTGCGCCCGCTCAGATCAAACAGTGTCGGTAGGTTCATGTCGTCGGCCTGTGGTTCGGTGGCATCGCCGGGTTACTGTGTCACGGCGTCGCCGAGCGCAAAGCGTTCGTCGGGAAAATACTTGGCGAGACGATCGTCGGCGGTGCGCGCATGCGCCTCCATGCCTTCGAGACGGGAAATGCGCGCGGTCACCTGGCCGATCTGGTGGGCGGCCTGCCGGGACATCTTCTGCCAGGTCAGGGTCTTCATGAATTTATGGACCGACAGGCCGCCCGAGTAGCGCGCCGCGCCTTTGGTTGGCAGAACATGGTTCGGGCCGCTGGTTTTGTCGCCGAATGCCACCGTGGTTTCCTCGCCGAGGAACAGCGAGCCATAGCAGGTCAGGTTGGCCAGCCACCAGTCGAGATCGGCCGCATGCACTTCGAGATGCTCCGACGCGTAGCGGTCCGACACCTCGGCGACCTCCTCGCGCGTATCGCACAACACCACTTCGCCATAGTCGCGCCAGGCGCTGCCGGCCGCGTCGCGCGCGATCGGCGGCAACGCCGCGATCAACTCGGGCACGCGACGCATGACGTCTTCGGCCAGGGCGCGCGAGGTCGTGAAGAGCCACGCGGGCGACTCGTGACCATGCTCGGCCTGCCCGACCAGATCGCTCGCGACGATCGCGGCATCGGCCGTTTCGTCGGCGATCACCGCGACTTCGGACGGACCGGCGAAGACGTCGATACCCACCTTGCCGAACAATGTGCGCTTGGCCTCGGCAACGAACTTGTTGCCCGGCCCCACCACCACGTCGGCCGGCTTGCCGGTAACCAGGCCGTAAGCCATGGTCGCGATGGCCTGCACGCCGCCCAGCGTCATGACGATGTCGGCGCCGGCCGACTTGAACGCGTACAGTACGTAGGGATGAATGCCCTCGCCGCGAAACGGGCTGGAGCAAGCGATGATGGTCTTGACGCCGGCAGCCTTGGCGGTGGCCACGCTCATATACGCCGAAGCAATGTGTGCATAGCGGCCGGCCGGCGCGTAGCAGCCCACCACGTTGACCGGCACCACGCGCTGGCCGGCGGTGACGCCCGGGTACAGCTCGACCGAGAATTCCCGCAGCGATTCGCGCTGCGCAACGGCGAAATCGAACACCTGTTTCGCGGCGAAATCGATGTCGGCACGCACGCTCGCCGGCACCTCCCTGGCGCGGCGCTCGATCTCGGCCGGCGAGACGATCAGATCGCCCGTCCATTTGTCGAGCTTGCTGGCATATTCGCGCACCGCCGCCTCGCCGCGCGTCTCGATCTCGTGCAGCATTTCGGTCACGACCTTCTGGGCGGTTGCCGTCTCGGTCTCCGGAGTTTTCGTCGCCTTTTTCAGATAGGTCACTGCCATGACAATCTCCTTGCACAGAATGAAAGCGGTTACATCATGAATTTTTAAGAAGGCCGGCGCACCGGCCCTCTGTGTCAGCCCACGGCAGCAGCCTTAACCGTACGACCCTGCAACGGCTGGCTCGCGCGCCGGCATCAGTTCGTCTGGTTGGCGAACGCAGCCAGTTTCGGGTCGGCCTCGACACGTTTCATATAGGTGTCGGTGATATAGCTGTGCGCGGCCGGCACGCTGCTCAGCGCGCCGGAGGCGTGCATGAACTTGGCGATATCGGTGAACCAGCGGTCCATTTCGGATGGCCCCTTGGCGCGATCCATCGCCTGCAGTTGCTGCTTCAGGTCGAAGGTCGGCCGCGTATCGAATTCCTGCTCCATCGACGCTTGCGAGATCGATACGCCGCCCTGCGCGTAAAACTTCTTCATCATCTCCAGCGCCTGCGGCTTGTGTGCGTTCATCCATGCCCAGGCGCGCAAATACACGGCCAGGAATTTCGCGACGTTCTCCGGATGTGCCTTGGCATAGTCGCCGCGCACGATCAGCGCACCGGGGACCACCGCGCCGCCGTCTTTCCCGGTGCACAGCACCTTGGCGCCCGCCTTCTCTTCGAGCGTGTAGTCGTTGGGCGCCCATACGCCGGCGTAATCCGCGTTGCCGGAGGACATCGCCGAGATGATCTCGGCCTGCCCCATGTTCTTCAGGGTGACGTCGTCCTTGGACAGGCCGAACTTCTTCAGGCACGCCTGCACGGCGTAGTCGCCGGTCGAGTTCGATGTGAGAACGATGGTCTGCCCCTTGAGCAGCTTCGGATCGGCCTTGACCTGCGCATAGTGGGATTTGCTGACGATCAGCAAGTTGGCCTGCGACTCATCGTTGGTCAGGCCGATGGTCTCGATGCCAAAGCGTTGCGAGCCGAGCACCGCGGGCACGGAGCCGGTGCCGCCGACATCCCACGACTTGGAAGCGGAGGCAGCCATTTGCGGCACGCCCGCCGGGAAGATGGAAAATTCAGGTTTCAGGCCAAGCTCGGCCCACCAGCCTTTTTCAGTGGCGACATAAAACGGCAGCGCCCAATAGAGCGCCGGCTGATAACTCACCTTGATCGGCGTGAGCTCTGCCGCGAATGCCGACGCGCCGATCGTGCCGATGGCCGCCCAAAGTGCTGCCCCCCTGACAAGACTGCGGAAAATACGTTTCATTGTGTCATCCTCGTATTGTGTGTTATTGCAAACAACCGATTGATACCGGGCGAGAAGCGCTCGTGCCGCTCAATGCTCCCGTCCGGCATGCTCCTCGCGCAACGACTTCCAGATGTGCGTTCGCAAATGCACGAACGACTCGAGATCCATCACGTCCTCGATCCTGTTGTATTGGTCCCAATGGTGCGCTTCGCGCACCGATTTGATGTCGATGATTTCCTTGACCCGCCCCGGCCGGCTGGTCATGACGACCACACGGTCGGCCAGGTACACCGATTCTTCCACCGCATGGGTGATGAACATGACAGTGCGCGGGCTCAGCCGCGCCAGGCGCACCAGTTCTTCCTGCATCACCACGCGGGTCTGCGCGTCGAGCGCGCCGAACGGCTCGTCCATCAGCAGCACGCCGGGGTTCAGCGCGTAGGCGCGCGCGATCGCCACGCGTTGCTGCATGCCGCCCGAAAGCTGATGCGGGTAGGCCGTCTCGCAGCCGGTCAGATTCATCAGGCGCAGATATTTCTCGATGATGTCGCGCCGCTCGCCCTGCGCCAGTCCTTTGCTGCGCAATCCAAAATCGATGTTCTGCCACACCGTTTTCCACGGGAACAGCGCGAACTGCTGGAACACCACGGCGCGCTCGGGGCCTGGGCGCTTGACCTCCTTGCCGGCCACCGATACCGCGCCCGACGAGGGGAATTCGAGTCCGGCGGCCATGCGCAGGCAGGTCGTTTTGCCGCAGCCCGAGGGGCCGACCACCGCAACGAATTCCTTATCGTGGATGTCCAGCGAAATGCCGTCGAGCGTCAGCAGGTCTTCGCCGTTGCGCTGAAAAACCCGCGATACATTTTCAAAGACGATGCTGCTCATGTTCTCGTATCCTCGGTCCGTATGCGTTTAGCGGTGAGCGCGCGGGCGATTGCGCATCGCCAGCGTCTCGATCTTGCGCAGCACCAGGTCGATCGCCCCGCCCACCAGGCCGATGGCGATCATGCCGCTCATCACAATGGCGGTGTTGATACTGCTCTGCCCCTTGACCAGCATGTAGCCGATGCCGCTCGAGGCGACGATCAATTCGGCCCCGACCAGCGACATCCAGCCCAGTCCGGCGGACACTCTCAAACCCGCGATGATCGACGGCGTGGCCGCCGGCAGCAGCACCTCGAACAGGATCATCCGCGTCGGCACGCCGAGCATGCGCGCGGCCTCGAGCAGGGTGTTGTCGACGTATTTGGCGCCGCGATAGGCATTGACCACGCACGGCGGAAACGCGCCGGTGAAAATGATCAGAATCGGCCCGCCGATGCCCGTGCCGAACCACAGCGCCGCGAACGGCACCCAGGCAATCGGCGCGATGAAGCGAACCACCTCGAACAGCGGCGCGACGATGTAGTCGAGCCAGCGGAACCACCCCATCAGCAAACCCAGCGGCAAGCCGATCACCGCAGCCAGGCCAAAGCCCATCAAATACCGCAACAGGCTCGACCACAGATGCTGCTGCAGCGTGTAGCCGGCGAACGGCTCGTGCAGCAGCTGGATGAATTTTTCCGCCACCGCCAGCGGCGTGGGCAGGAATTGCGGCGGCGCCAGGCCGGTGGCCGCAGCAATCCACCAGACGCCGAAGAAGGTGATCAACCCGGCCAGCGACAGCCCCCAATAGCCATAATTGGAGCGGCGCTGCGCCTGGCGCGCCGCGCTCGCGCGCCGCTCGCGGGCGGGACCGGCCGAGCTGGCAGCACTCGACGCTGCCGGGTTCTTTTCGTTGCTCAGATCGGCGCTCCTCATGACTTGGCCCTCCACGGCATGGCACGCCGCTCCAGCCAGCCCAGCGCCCAGGTCATCACCCACCCGCACAGCGCGACGGCCAGCATCGCCACCAGAATCATCGACGGATAGATGTCGAGCGAGCCCTGCGTGAGCACATGACCGAGCCCGCGCACCGCGCCGATCAATTCGCCGGCCACCAGCGTGGTCCAGGCAGCCTGCAACGACAGGCGCAGGCCGGTAAAAATCATCGGTAGCGCGCCGGGAATCATTACTTCCCAGGCAAACCGGCTACCGCGCACGCCGAGCATCTCGGCGGCTTCGATCAGTTGGGGCTCGATGCTTCGTACCCCGGCATAACTGTTGATGACGACCGGCACGAAGGCGGCCATCCAGATCACCATCACCTTGGCCGCGGCGCCCAGCCCGAGCCAGACGATCGCCAGCGGGATCCAGGCCAGCGGAGGAATCGGTCGAATCAATGTGAAAACCGGATTGAAGTACGCCTCGGCACGGCGCGAGCAGCCCATCCACAAGCCGAGCGGCGCGCCGATGATCGTGGCGCTGAAGAATCCCAGCAACACCAGCTTGACGCTTTGCTCGATATGCTGGTCGAGCCGCCCGCCCGCGTAGCCGGTGGTGCAGATCTGCACGAACGAGTCCCAGGTCTGGGCCGGGGTCGGGAAAGTGATGGAGGTTACCCAGCCGGCCGGGCCGGTGGCGACAAACCAGAGAAGCAGCGCGCCAATCAATGTCATAAGGCTGACCCAAGCGCGCTGCGTATTGCCGAATCCTCGCACTGCCTGTCTCCTTGCAACTCGACTGCCGTTGCTATTGATGCGTTAATGTAACCGCTTTCATTCAAGATATTTCATTTGCCGGCGATCTTCAAGTTAGCGTTTACGCTATAAACGGTATTTTGCGCATCCCTCATAATGAAAGCAGTTACATTGCCACTGCCGATCACCTTCAGAGCCAACGCATGATTTCACGTCCCCGTATCCGCGACGTTGCGTCCCGGGCTGGCGTCTCCACCGCGACCGTCTCGCGCGCGCTGTCCAATCCTGCGCTGGTCAAGCCCGACACACAGATACGCATCCGCGAAGCGATCGCCGCGCTCGGTTACGTGCTCGACGGCTCGGCGCGCGCGCTTGCCTCGGGCCGCGCCCACACTATCGGCGCAATCGTGCCGACCCTCGACAACGCGATTTTCGCGCGCGCCGTGCAGGGACTGCAGACCACCCTGTCGAACTCGGGCTATCAATTGCTGATCGCCGCGCACGAATACAATCCGGACACCGAGCAGGCCCTGGTGCGGGCGCTGCTCGAGCGCTCGATCGACGCGCTGCTGCTGGTGGGCACCGATCATTCGCCACAGACGTGGGATTTGATTCGCGGCAGCCGCGTGCCGCTGCTGGTCACCTGGTCGAAGACCGATCTGCAGCCGTCGATCGGCTTCGACAATCATCAGATCGGCCGGCTGGCGGCGCAGCATCTTCTCGCGCTGGGACATCGTCATTTGGGCGTGATATCCGGACATTGCCTGCACAACGATCGTGCCCGCAGCCGCGTCGAAGGTTTTCGCGAAGCGCTCGAACAGCGCGGCCGGCAACTGCCCGAGAGCCACGTGATTCAACAGCCTTTCGGCTTCGAGGGCGGTCGGGCCGGGCTCAGGGCGCTGCTCGAGCTGCGTCCGCGCCCGACCGGTATCTTCTGCGGCAACGACGTGCTGGCCATGGGGTGCCTGTTCGAAGCCCAGGCGCTGGGCATCGACGTGCCGGGGGAATTGTCGATCGTCGGTTGCGATAACCTGCCGATCTCGTCGCAGCTCACGCCGAGCCTGACCACCATCCACCTGCCGACCCACGAACTGGGCCAGCACGCCGCCGGGCTGCTGCTGCAGTGGCTCGCCAGCGGCCAGATGCCGCCCAACGAGTGCCTGCCGATCGAGCTCGTCGCGCGCGGCACCAGCGGCCCGCCGCGCAAAGCGGCGCGCTGACGCGCCTCCAAAAAACAAGGGCCGGAGAAATGCGCTGCCCGAGTGGGGTATGCATTTCTCCGGCCCTCGCTGCACCGGACGATTCGGGTGGTTAGAACGGAATATCGTCGTCCATGTCGTCGAATCCGCCGCCGGCCGGCTTGGATGCGGCCGGTGCCGAGCGCGACGGTGCCGAACGGGCCGGCGCGCCGCCCCCCGACGATTCGCGCGAGTAGCCGCCACCACTACCGCCGCCGCCACCGCCTTCACCGCGGCCGCCCAGCATTTGCATCTGCTCGGCGACGATTTCGGTGGTGTATTGCTTCTGGCCGTCCTTTTCCCACTGGCGGGTGCGGATGCGGCCTTCGATGTAGACCGGCGAGCCCTTCTTCAGGTATTCGCCGGCGATTTCCGCCAGGCGCCCGAAGAACGCCACGCGGTGCCATTCGGTCGCTTCCTTCATTTCACCGCTGCTTTTGTCCTTGTAGCGATCGGTGGTGGCCAGGCGAATGTTGGTGACCGCGTCGCCGCTTGGCATGTAGCGGGTTTCCGGGTCAGCCCCGAGGTTGCCGACCAGAATGACTTTGTTGACTGATGCCATGGACGTTCTCCAGATTTAATGCGGGGGCCGATTCACGCTTTACGCGGCGCCGGCGCTTTCATTGAGCCGGCGATTATAAGCCAGAGCAGGGCCATGCCGGCGCAAACGAAAAAGATCGAATGCTGGCCGTGGTGCTTGAGCAGCCAGCCGCCCAGCACGCCGCCGCTGGCCAGGCCCAGCGCCTGCGTGGTGTTGTAGATGCCGGTCGCGGCGCCCTTGCGCGCGCCGGGCGCGAGCTTGGAGACAAGCGAGGGTTGCGACGCTTCGAGCACATTGAAGCCGGCAAAGTAGATGAACAGCAGCACGGTCAGCACCAGCAGGGTCGGCGGCAGTTCGGCCATGGCGAACTGGGCCACCAGCACGAGCCCGATCGAGCCCAGCAGCACGGCTTTCATCTTGCCGCGCTTTTCGGCGGCGATCACCGCCGGGATCATCACGATGAACGACGCGAACATCACCGGCAGATAGATCTTCCAGTGCGAAGTGACCGGAATGCCGGCGGCCTCGAGCATGCGGGGCATCACCACGAACAGTGCGGTTTGCGTCGCATGCAGCACGAACACGCCGAAATTCAGGCGCAGCAGCTCAGGGTTATGCAGCACCTCACGAAACGGTGCATGGGTGATTTTCGGCGCGGCCGGCGGATTCGGCACGACCCAGATCACCACGAAGATGGCCGCGATCGCGAGGATGCCGATGGCGCCGAACAGCCCGCCCATGCCGAGCCAGTGATAGACGGTCGGCGCGGCGACGATGGCCAGCGCGAACGACATGCCGATGCTGCCGCCGATCATTGCCATGGCCTTGGTGCGGTGGGCCTCGGAGGTCAGATCGGCCACCAGCGCGATGACCGCCGAGGAAATCGCCCCGGCGCCCTGGATGGCGCGGCCGACGATGATCCACAGGATGTCGTGCGAGAGCGCCGCGACGAAGCTGCCAAGCGCGAATATCACCAGCCCGAACACGATGACCGGCTTGCGGCCCAGGCGGTCGGAGAGCCAGCCGTAGGGAATGTAGAGGAGCGCCTGGGTAAAGCCGTAGATGCCGATGGCCAGGCCGATCAGGACGGTGTTGTTGCCGCCCGGCACGGTCTTCGCATAAACCGTGAAGACCGGCATGATCAGGAACAGGCCCAGCATGCGCAAGGCGAATATCGCGGCCAGGGAGGCACTGGCGCGCCGTTCGGAGGGTGTCATGCGGTTGTCGCCAGCCGCGGGCGTCGCATGAGAAGCGGTTTCGATAGCCATGAATATGAGGAACTGCGTTGTACAGGAGAACGCCCTGGCGGACATCCTGGCTGGTCAGCTCCGGCAGAGCTGACCCTGAACTTCAAACTTAGGTATATTAGCAGGTTTGTTCGCCCGGTTTTTACCCCCCGTCCGACTGATCGCCGCCGAAGGCGCGCTGCGGGGAGCGAGCGACGATCCTCCGGAAGCGCCGATGGAAACCATACGTATTCGTGGGGCTCGCACCCACAACCTGAAGAACGTCAATCTCGATTTACCCCGTCATCAATTGATCGTCATCACCGGCCTGTCGGGCTCCGGCAAGTCCTCGCTGGCGTTCGACACGCTCTATGCCGAGGGCCAGCGCCGCTACGTCGAGAGCCTGTCGGCGTATGCCAGGCAATTCCTGCAACTGATGGAAAAACCCGACGTCGATCTGATCGAAGGCCTGTCGCCGGCGATCTCGATCGAGCAAAAGGCAACCTCCCACAACCCGCGCTCGACCGTCGGCACGGTCACCGAGATTCACGATTACCTGCGCCTGCTGTACGCCCGCGTAGGCACGCCGTACTGCCCCGACCACGGCCAGCCGCTCGAGTCGCAGAGCGTCTCGCAAATGGTCGATGCGGCGCTTGCGCTGCCGGCCGACACCAAGCTGATGATCCTCGCGCCAGTGGTGGCCAACCGCAAGGGCGAACACGCCGACATGTTCGATGCGATGCAGGCGCAGGGGTTCGTGCGATTCCGGATCCGTTCGGGCGGCGGCGCGGCTCACGAGGGAGAGGCGAAGATCTACGAGATCGACAACCTGCCCAAGCTGAAGAAGAACGACAAGCATTCGATCGATGTCGTGATCGACCGCGTCAAGGTCCGCGACGATCTGAAGCAACGCCTGGCCGAATCGTTCGAAACCGCCTTGCGCCTGGCCGATGGCCGCGCCATCGCGGTCGAGATGGATAACGACACGGAGCACGTGTTCAGCTCGAAATTCGCCTGTCCGATATGCTCTTACTCGCTGCAGGAGCTGGAGCCGCGGCTGTTCTCCTTCAATAACCCGATGGGCGCCTGTCCGAGCTGCGACGGCCTGGGCCAGATGACGTTTTTCGATCCGAAGCGGGTGGTGGCCTTTCCCGGCCTGTCACTGGCCTCGGGCGCGGTCAAGGGCTGGGACCGGCGCAATCAGTTCTATTTCCAGATGCTGCAAAACCTCGCGGCGTTCTACGACTTCGACGTCGACACACCATTCGAGGAGCTCAGCGAGGCGGTACAGAAAATCGTTCTGTACGGCTCGGGCAAGGAAACGATCCCGTTTACCTACGTCAACGAACGCGGCCGCACCACCGTGCGCGAACACGCGTTCGAGGGCATCATTCCGAGCCTGGAGCGGCGCTACCGCGAGACCGATTCGCTGGCCGTGCGCGAGGAGCTCGCCAAGTACCAGAACAACCGCCCCTGCCCGGACTGCGACGGCACGCGGCTGCGGCGCGAGGCGCGTTTCGTCAAGATCGGCGACGGGCCGAAGGCGCGCGCCATTTATGAAATCAACGTGTGGCCGCTGCGCGAGACGCTGGGATATTTCCATACACTGACGCTCACCGGCGCCAAGCGCGACATCGCCGAGAAGATCATCAAGGAGATCGTCGCGCGGCTCACCTTCCTGAACAACGTCGGGCTCGATTACCTGTCGCTCGAGCGCAGCGCCGATACGCTCTCGGGCGGCGAGGCGCAGCGCATCCGCCTGGCCTCGCAAATCGGCTCGGGCCTGACCGGCGTGATGTACGTGCTCGACGAGCCGTCGATCGGCCTGCATCAGCGCGACAACGACCGCCTGATCGCCACCCTCAAGCACCTGCGCGACCTCGGCAACTCGGTGATCGTGGTCGAGCACGACGAGGACATGATTCGCGCCAGCGATTACGTCGTCGACATGGGCCTGGGCGCCGGCGAGCACGGCGGCAAGGTGATCGCCGAAGGCACGCCGGGCCAGATCGCCGCCCACGATGTGTCGCTCACCGGCCAGTACCTGGCGGGCAAGCGCAAGATCGCGCTGCCGGCGCGGCGCCATGCGCCGGGCGAGCATCGGCTGCGTATTTCGGAGGCCAGCGGCAATAACCTGAAGCAGGTCACGCTCGATTTGCCGGTCGGGCTGCTGACCTGCGTGACGGGCGTGTCCGGCTCGGGCAAGTCGACCCTGGTCAACGACACGCTCTATCACGCGGTGGCTCGCCATCTATATGGTTCGTCGGCCAAGCCAGCGCCGTTCGAGGCGATCGACGGGCTGGAGCATTTCGACAAGGTCATCGCGGTCGACCAGTCCCCGATCGGGCGCACGCCGCGCTCGAACCCGGCCACCTACACGGGCCTGTTCACGCCGATCCGCGAACTGTTCGCGGGCGTGCCGGCGGCCAAGGAGCGCGGCTACGACCCGGGGCGCTTCTCGTTCAACGTCAAGGGCGGGCGCTGCGAGGCGTGCCAGGGCGACGGCGTGCTCAAGGTAGAGATGCACTTCCTGCCGGATGTGTACGTCTCGTGCGACGTCTGCCACGGCAAGCGCTACAACCGCGAGACGCTCGAGATTCAATACAAGGGCAAGAATATTCACGAGGTGCTCGACATGACCGTCGAGCAGGCGCATGAATTTTTCCGGCCGGTGCCGGTGGTCGCGCGCAAGCTCAAGACGCTGCTCGACGTCGGGCTGGGCTATATCCGGCTGGGCCAGTCGGCCACCACGCTCTCGGGCGGCGAGGCGCAGCGCGTCAAGCTCTCGCTCGAACTATCCAAGCGCGACACCGGACGAACCCTGTATATTCTGGACGAACCGACCACCGGGCTGCATTTTCACGATATCGAGCTGTTGCTCACGGTCATCCATCGTCTGCGCGATCAGGGCAACACGGTGGTCATCATCGAGCATAATCTGGATGTGATCAAAACGGCCGACTGGGTGATCGACCTGGGGCCGGAGGGCGGCGCCGGCGGCGGGCGGATCATCGCCTACGGCACGCCCGAAGAGGTCGCCGGAAACAAGGCCAGCTTCACCGGCAAGTACCTGGCGCCGTTGCTCGAGCGGGACCGCTAGAGCGCATCTTGGAGTCAAGGCTTTGAACCAGCGCATCATCGACATCGCCAGTTGGGTCATCGCAGCGCTGCTGCTGTGGCTGGTGCTGCGAATCCATCTGCTTTCGGCCTTGCTGTCGGGCCTGCTGGTGTATCACCTGGTGCATATGCTCGCGCCACGCCTGCAGCTGCGCATTTCCAACGAGCGCGCGCGGCTCGTCGCGGTGGCCTTGCTGACGATGCTGATCGTCAGCCTGCTCACCCTGGCGATTTTCGCCGTCGTTTCCTTTTTCCGCAGCGACGCCGGCCACATGACGCGCCTGATGGGCAAATTCATGGAAATCGTCGATCAGGCGCGCACGCAATTGCCGCTATGGATCGTCAACCGCTTGCCGGACGACTCGCAGGATATCAGCAACGCGCTGCTCGGCTATTTGCGCGACCACACCCAGGAAGTGCAATTCTTCGGCAAGGAAGCGGTCAACGCGTTCGTGCATATTGTCGTGGGCATGGTGCTCGGCGCACTGATCACGCTCACCAGCATCCGCCCGCTGGGTGACATGCGGCCGCTCGCCGCGGCCCTGGCACAACGCGTTCAACTGTTTGCCGATGCCTTTCGCCGCATCGTGTTCGCGCAGGTCAAGATCTCCACACTCAACACGATTTTCACGGCAATCTTCCTGATCGGGGCGTTGCCGCTGTTCGGCGTGCAGCTGCCGCTGCGCAAAACGATGATTCTCGTGACCTTTATCGTCGGCCTGCTGCCGGTGATCGGCAACCTGATTTCCAACACCGTGATCGTCGTGCTGGCGCTGTCGGTCTCGCTGTATGTCGCGCTGGCGGCGTTGATATTCCTGGTCGTCATCCACAAGCTGGAGTACTTCCTCAACGCACGCATCGTCGGCACCGAAATCCGCGCGCGCGCGTGGGAGCTGCTGCTGGCCATGGTCGTCATGGAGGCCGCGTTCGGGTTGCCCGGCCTGGTGGCCGCGCCGATCTATTACGGCTACCTGAAAAGCGAGCTGGCCAGGCGCGGCCTGGTCTGAGCACGGGCCGCGGCGTCTGCCGCCCGGCGCGCCATCACGCGGCGCGCGCCACGCGCTCGAGCACCGCCAGATAATGGCTCAGCGGGGGCGTCGGCAGCCCGGCACGCTTGGCCTGATCGTCCCAGCGACGCAGGCGCATGGCATCCGCGGCGAACGGCTGCGCCATGAACGCCTGGGCCTGCGGCGCGCTGTAGACACCGCCCTGCAACGCCAGGCTGCGCACCGAGTCGGCGGACAGCCGCCCGAAGTATTCGGCATCGATCGCACACAGGCAGCGCTTGGCGTCGACGTGCAGCCGGATCGGCTCGAGCACGGCGTCGTCGAACATCGGCCGCAAGAACGGCAGTGCGTAATATTGATGGAGATCGTCGATGCCTCGCGCGGTCGGCGTTTCACCCTGGCGATTGAGCAAATGCCCGAGATCATGCAGCAGGCTGGCCGCCACCAGTGCGTCACCGGCGCTCTCCTGCTCGGCCAGCTGCGCGCTTTGCAGCGCATGCTCGAGTTGCGTGACCGGCTCGCCGCTGTAGGCCATTGCGCCAAATTCATCGAATAACTTGCGGATGTCCGGGATGCTCAGTGCCATCGGTATTTTCCTCTGTCGATTGCGGTGGCGAGGCGAACGGCGCCTCGGCGGCGCGTGCGGCGCCGCGCTCATTCTTGCGCTTGCCGCGCAGCCGGCTCTTGCGCAATGCGCCGGCATCGTCGAGCACCGGGTAAGCGGTGGAACAAAACAGCGAATTGAGCCGCTTCAGATCGCTGATGATGTCCAGGTGCAGTGAACTGGTCTCGATGCTCTGCACCGTCTGGCCGGCCAGGCGATTCAGATGCGTGTTGGCATACTCCCGCTCCAGATCGCGAAAGCGCTCCTTTGCCTGGATCAGGCGCTGCGCGCTTTTCAGATCACCGCTGAGAAACACCGACAGCCCGAGCTGCAGATTATCGACCAGGCGCCGATGCATGTCGCAGATTTCCTGCAAGCCGGCCTCCGAAAATGACAGCCGGTGAGCAATCTTTTTCTCCTCGACGTCGGCGACCGCCCGCTCGATGATGTCGCCGGCATGTTCCAGATTGATGACGAGGGAAATGATGTCGGTCCAGCGGCGGCTGTCCGCTTCGTCGAGCTCTTCGCGCGAGATGCGCGCCAGATACATCTTCACGGCCGTGTAGAGCTGGTCGACGTCGTCGTCCATGCGCCGCGTCTGCCGCGCGCGCTCGACATCGCTGTCGATGATCACGCCCAGCAGGCCATTGAGCATTGCCTCGATCGTGTCGCCCATGCGCAGCGTTTCGCGCGCCGCGTTGGCCAGTGCCAGCGTGGGCGTGGCCAGCGCTGCCTCGTCGAGGTGGCGCGGCCGCATCGTGCCGTCCTGCTCGGGCCTGTCGGGCAGCACGCGCATGCACAGGCGCGCCATCGGGGTGGTGAAAAGCAGGAATATGCTGCAGCGCGCAAGGTTGTACAGCACGTGGAAATTCACCACCGTCTGTTGCGGATCAAGCGACACCGCGCCGACCCAGCTGCCGGCCAGATCGATAAAGGGCAGCATGGCCGCCGCGCCGATCAGCTTGAATATCAGGCTGCCGAACACCACCCGCCGTCCGGCCGCATTTTGCGCCGACGAACTCAGCATGGCCAG
Organism: Burkholderiales bacterium; assembly: GCA_018971155.1. Taxonomy (GTDB): domain Bacteria; phylum Pseudomonadota; class Gammaproteobacteria; order Burkholderiales; family Burkholderiaceae; genus Pandoraea. Next base: position 7,871 of record JAGXBI010000010.1, on the reverse strand, counting down.
CATGCCGCTACCCAGATTGGCGCCGATCACCAGACACAGGGCGACCTTCAGCGAGATGACACCGGACGCCGCCAGCGTGGCAGTCAACAGCACCGCCGCCAGGCTCGAGTACGACACCATCGCAAATACCGCGCCGACCAGCGTGTCGAGCACGGCATCGCCGGTGAGCGAGGCGAACAGTACCTTGACGCCGGCGGCTTGCGTCATCGGATGCGCCGCCGCGACGATCAGCTGCAGCGCCAGCAGGATCAGCCCGAGACCGATCGCGACCCGCCCCAGTTGGCCGGCGCGCGACTGCTTGCGCGACAGAAACAGCACCACGCCGCAGCAAATAAGCAACGGCGAGAGCCAGGAAAAATCGAAAATCAGGATGCGCGCCATCAGCGCGGTGCCGACGTCGGCGCCCAGCATGATCGCCAGGGCCGGCGCCAGCGCGATCAGGCCCTGCGCGCCGAACGACGCGACGATCAGCGCGGTGGCGTTGCTGCTTTGGACCAGGCCGGTGACACCCAGGCCCGCCACGAAGGCGAGATATCGGTTGGCAATGCTTCTGCTCAACACGCGCCGCAAGTCGGCGCCATACACGCGCAGCACGCCGCTGCGCACGATATGGGTGCCCCAGATCAGTAACGCCACACCCGACAGGAGATTGAGCAACGTCAACATGCCATGCGATCCCGTGTTCCCGTAACGGGCGCGCCGAAGGGGGCGCCCATGTCGCCACGATACCCAGCACATGCGCATTGCGCCGATGCGCAAGGCACGGGCGACGGCTCTGTTGACACCGTACACCCATGCCGGCCCGGCCGCAACGCGCTCACGACAACGCCGGCCCCGGCAGGTTGCGGCGCATCAAAGCCCCCACGGCAGCGTGAAGGTCTTTTGATTAGTGAAGCTTTTCATCGCCTCCTGCACGCCTTCCTTGTAACCGAGACCGGAGTCCTTGATGCCGCCGAACGGGGTCAATTCGATACGGTAGCCCGGCACTTCCCACACATTGACGGTGCCCACCTGCAACTCGCTGGCAAAGCGCGTAATGTAGTCGAGCCGGTTGGTGCATACGCCGGACGACAGGCCGAACGCCGTGCCGTTGGAGATGCCGATCGCCTCGTCGATGTCGCCGAAGGTGATGATCGGCGAGACCGGGCCGAAGGTCTCCTCGCGCACCACCGTCATGGCCGGGTCGACCCGGTCGAGCACGGTCGGCGAATACAGCGCGCCATCGCGCCGGTTGCCCGTCAAAAGGCGCGCGCCTTGCGCGACGGCCTCGTTGACCCGGCTCTCGAACAGGCGGGCGGCCTCTTCGTCGATGACCGTGCCCATGTCGACGCCGCCATCGTTCGGATCGCCGTATTTCCAGGCCCGGGTCTTTTCCACCACCAATTCTGTGAAGCGCGCCGCCACGTCACGCTGCACCAGCATGCGCTTGACGGCGGTGCAGCGCTGCCCCGAGTTCTTGTACGAACCCTGCACGGCGAGATCCGACGCCTTGTCGAGATCGGCGTCTTCCATCACGATCAGCGGATCGTTGCCGCCGAGCTCCAGCACGATCCGGCGATAACCCGCCTTGGCGGCAATGTATTTGCCGATCTGCACGCCGCCGGTGAAGGTGATCAGATCGACGTTCTCGTTGGTCAGCAATTCGTCGGCAATCTCGCGCGGATCGCCGGTGACGACCTGCAGCATCTCCGGCGGCAGGCCCGCCTCATAAAGCGTGTCGGCCAGGTAGAAGGCCGACAGCGGTACCTTTTCGGAGGGCTTGAGCACCATCCGGTTGTTGGTCGCGATCGACGGCGCGACCTTGTGCGCGACCTGGTTCATCGGATGGTTGAACGGCGTGATCGCGCAGATCGCGCCAAGCAGCGGATCGCGCTGCGTGATCACGCGACGCTTCTTGCCGTGCGGCGTGAGATCGCAGGAAAACGCCTGGCCATCGTCGCGCAACGCCTCGGCGGCGGCGAAATTCAGAACGTCCGCAACCCGGCCGATTTCATAGACCGCATCCTTCTTGCACAGCCCCGACTCCAGCGTGATCAGATTCGCCGCCTCCGCAGTGCGCTCGCGCAGTAGCGCGGCGGCCCGGTTCAGGATGTTGGCCCGTTCGAAGCGCGTGAGCTTGGAGCGATATTGCCTGGCAATGCCATATGCGCGGCGCACGTCCTCGAGCGTTGCCTTGGGCACCGTGCCGACGAGCTCGTTGGTGTAGGGATTGAATACGTCGATCACCCGCTCTCGGACGACTTTTTCGCCGCCGATGCGCAGCGCTTCGGCGCGAAATTGCGGGTGGATTTTATGCGGCGCGCTCATCGCTGTCTCCAGGCAGGGTCAATTGAAAATCTCGCGGCATCCTGAACGGATTCGGCTCAGATATGGTTGAGCGCCACATCCAGGATGTCGAAGTTACGCAAGCGGGCCTTGCCCGGAATGCCGGCAGTGGGACGGTTGAACAGCAGCGGCACGGTCTGCTCCGAGATGCCGCCGTGCGAGCGCAGCGGCACGTTCAGCCCCGACAGGTCGTGGCGCGCCGCGCTGGTGCCCAGCACCACGGGCTGCTGGCTCACGATCACCAGATCGCCGACGCGATCGGGCGGCAGCTCGAAACGGGCGCACGCCTCGGTATTGTCGAGCACCAGCTCGATGCCCGGCAGAGCGCTCAATCGCGCCCGGATCTCGGCCGCATCCAGCCCGGCCGGCAGGTAAACCGTGGCGTAGGAGCCGAGCGCGCCGTGGTGCACCACGTAGGGGTCGGTAATCGGCAGGATCACCCGCGCGCCGCCCGCGTCCACGCCCATGCCGAGCCAATCGTCGAGCAGGTCCTGCAAATAGATGACGTTGGGCTCGCCGGTCGCTGCATCGTGCTTGGCGTTCATGCCGTGGTCGGCGGTCAGGCCGAGCACCGCGCCGAGCTCGTCCATGCGGCGCAGATATTTGTCCATCATGGCGTAGAACGCGTTGGCGCCCTCGGTGCCCGGCGCGCACTTATGCTGGACGTAGTCGGTGGTCGACAGATACATCAGGTCGATCTTGCGCGTCTGCAGCAATCGCACACCTGCGGCAAACACGAATTCCGACAACTCGGCGCTGTAGACGTCCGGCACGGCCATGCCCACCAGCGCCGGCACGTCATCGATGCCGTTGGCGGCAAGATTCGCCTGATCGGCCTTTTCCGCCGAGAAGCAGATGCCGCGCATGCCGTGCCCCAGGAGCGCGCGCAGCTTGTCCTTGGCGGTCACCACCGCCACGCTCGCGCCGGCGGCCGCCGCGGCGGCCAGCACCGTGCCCGCGCGCAGGTATTGCGGATCGTTCATCATGACTTCCTTGCCCTGCCCGCCTTCGGCGCCGCGGTCGAAAAAGTAGTTGCCGCAAATGCCGTGCACCGCCGGCGGCGCGCCGCAGACAATCGACAGGTTATTGGGATTGGTGAAGCTGGGCACCACGCAATCGCCCTTGAAGGCCGCGCCATCGCTGAGCAAGCGTGTGATATAGGGTGCCACGCCGGCGGCCGCCGCAGCCTCCAGATATTCATATTGGCAGCCGTCGACGCAGACGATCACGGTCGGCTGCCGAGGCAGGCGGTAGCTGCGGCCGTTGACTTCAATCATTCGGGACGCGTTCACGACAATCTCCTAAAAAAGCAGGCCGGCAGCGCTGCTGCGATCATTCACGCCCGGCGCCGGGCTCGCCGGTTCGCTGGCCCCGCGCCTGGCGCATGCGCGCACGCCCCCGCTCGACGTGCTCGCGCACCACCTGGGCCGCGCGCTCGGAATCGCGCGAAGCGATCGCGCTGACGATTTCCCGGTGCTCGCGCTCCGAAGCCGGGGCGGCCTCGGCGCTGGCGGTCAGCGCCTCGTGCCGGAACAGGTTCAGTTCCTTGACCAGGCCACGATATGTCTCGAGCAGTTTGCGATTGCCCACCGCCGCGACCATCGCCTCGTGAAATGACAGATTGAGCCGGTAGTACGCCTCGGCATCGCCGCTGCGGTTGGCCGCGTGCATCGCCTCGACAATTTCGCGCAAGCCGTTGAGCTGGTCGATGGTGATGCGCTCGGCCAGCGTGCGCCCGACATATTCGTCGAGCACCGCGCGCAATTCGTAAATCTCTTCGGCCTCCTGCAGCGACACAACCCGCACGAATACGCCGCGGTTCTTCTCGGTACGCAGCAAACCGGCCTCTTCGAGCGCGCGAAACGCTTCGCGAACCGGCCCGCGCGACACGCCAAGCCGCCCGGCCACCTCGATTTCGTTGAGCTTGGCGCCGGGCATCAATTCACCGGCCATGATCTGCCGCTCCAGTTCGTGCTGCACCAGCGTGGTGAGCGATTGACTTTGCAGCAGCTCGATGGCGTTGGAGGAGGGAGAAACAGTCGTCATATGGCAGCGTGTCGGAGCCGGGCATTGGATGCTTGACATTGCACCACGAGCGCGCTTAGATTGTCAACAACATACAATTTACAGTTTCCAAAAAACATAAATTTGACACATTTGATCAGGGAAATCACTGACATCGTAACGCTGAAATGTTTCTAGAATATTGAAAATCAATGTATTTTGATATTTTTTGCATTTTCTTCCAATTTGATTAAAAATTCACAAAAATGACATATTTTGCAAATACGATGAAACCGCGCAGATTGCTGTCGAGTCGCGCGGGAGGCCGCATGGAGCCGGGTCGGCCGATTCGCCCCGATCCTTGACACGAGTGTCCGACACAGCAGGCCCGGCATCGACAGCGGATTGCGCATCACGCCAGTTTTTTGGCATTCAGTCATCACTCATCCCCCGGAGGATCGAACATGAAAGCAAAGCTGATCATCGCAGTCGCAAGCGCACTGGCCGTGGTAGCCATCCCGGCGCTGGCGCAATCCAATGTGGTCACCATCTACAGCGCCGACGGCTTGCATGACGGCTCGCCCAACTGGTTCCAGACCGAGTTCGATGCCTTCACCAAGGCCACCGGCATCAAGGTGCAATACATCGAGGCAGGCTCCGGCGGCGTGGTCGACCGCCTCGCCATGGAGAAGTCCAACCCGCAGGCCGACGTTTTGGTCACCCTGCCGCCGTTCATGCAGAAAGCCGCCGCCGAGGGCTTGCTGCAGCCGTTCAAGCCGACCGAGTGGGACAAGATCCCGGCCGCGGACCGCGACCCCAAGGATCGCTTCGTGGTGATGATGGGCAATTATCCGAACTACATCTACAACGCCGCGGTCCTCAAACAGGCACCCAAGACCTACAACGATCTGCTGGCACCGCAATTCAAGGGCAAGATCCAGTATTCCACGCCGGGGCAAGCCGGTGACGGCACCGCCATGCTGCTGCAGGTGTTTCACGCCTATGGCAGCAAGCAGGCCGGGCTGGCCTACATGAAGAAATTGCAGGCCAACAACGTTGGCCCGTCGGCCTCGACCGGCAAGCTCACCGGCCTGGTCAACAAGGGCGAGCTGTATGTTGCCAACGGCGACCTGCAGATGAACGCAGCGCAAAAGGCCGACAATCCGAATATCAAGATTTTCTTCCTGGCCGGCCCGAACGGCCAGCCCACCGCGTTCTCGCTGCCGTACTACATCGGCCTGACCGCCGGCGCGCCGCACTCGGCCAATGGCAAGAAGCTGATCGACTTCCTGCTCTCGGCCAAGGCCCAGCAACAAGCCAGCTCGCTGGCCTACGGCTTCCCGGTGCGCTCCGACGTGCATCCGACCGACGCGCATTTCAAACAGCTGCAGGCGGCGCTCAACGGGGTTGAAATCTGGAACCCGGACTGGACGACCGTGCTGGCCGACCTGAAGCAGGACGTCGCCGCCTACAATCAAGCGATCTCGGGCCAATAACGATGACCGGCACCATGACTGTGGATCAGGCGCAGTCGGTGGCATCACTGACCAGCGGCCTCTCGGGCAGCGTGGAGCGTTGCGGTATCGGTTTCGAGAACGTCTCGGTCGCCTATGGCGGCCAGATCGTTCTCGATTCGCTCTCGCTGGCCATCAAGCCCGGTGAAATCGTTGCGCTCATCGGCCCCTCCGGCTCTGGCAAGACGACCGCGCTGCGGGCGGTTGCCGGCTTCGTGCGACCGAGCGCCGGGCGCATCACGATCGGCGATCGCGATGTCACGCATCTCGCACCGCATGCCCGCAACATCGGCATGGTGGTGCAGAACTATGCGCTGTTTCCGCATATGCGCGTGGAGGAAAACGTCGCGTTCGGCCTGCACGCGCGCGGCGCCTCGGCCGATACCGTTCGCGAGATGGTGCCGGAATGCCTGCGCATGGTCGGCATGGCCGCCTATGCAAAACGTTATCCCCGCGAGCTCTCGGGCGGGCAGCAGCAGCGCGTGGCCATTGCCCGCGCGCTGGCGATCCGCCCGCAAGTGCTGCTGCTCGACGAGCCGCTGTCGGCGCTCGACGCGCAGATCCGGCGCGCGATGCTCGATGAGTTGGCCAAGCTGCATCGCAGCCTGCCGAATCTGACGGTGCTCTACGTCACGCACGATCAGAGTGAAGCGCTCACGCTGGCCAATCACATCGGCATCATGCGCGACGGCAAGCTGGTCGCATTCGGTGATGCACAGTCGCTGTACCGTCACCCGCCCAACCGGTTCGCCGCGGAGTTCCTCGGATCGGCCAATCTATTGCCGGTGCAATCGCTCGCCGCGATCGACGGCGATGCCGCGCGCGTGCATTTCTGCGGCAAGCCGCTGCTCGCGCGCAATCACCACGGCCTGCCGGAGGGCAGCGACTGCCTGCTGTGCGTGCGGCCTCACAATTTGCGTCTGCAGGCCGGCGCGGACGCCGACAACGCGCTGACCGGCACCGTCGTCAGCGTGCAATGGCAGGGCGACGTGCGCAACATGGTGTTCGAGATCGAGGGCCATATGCTGCGCATGGCGTGCCCGCCACACGGCGAGGCGCCGGCGGCGGGCTCGGTGCTCAAGCTCCATTTCAACCCGGCCGACGTAACACTGGTGCCCGAAGGCAGCACTCATGGCTGAACTCGCGATCCCCGTGCCGCACCGCGCCGTCGAGCGATCGACCGGGCGCTTCTGGGTGGTGCCGCCGCTGCTGGTGCTCGGCGCGCTGTTTTTCTATCCGCTTTTCCTGATCGCGCGCCAGGCGCTGACCGGCGGGCAAGCAACGGTGACGTTGAGTCATTTCGCCGCCGTGCTGGGCTCGCCGATGTTTCGCAACGCGCTGTTTCACACCATCACGATCGCCGTGAGCGCCACGGCCGGCTGCTTGATCCTGGGTTTCGTGTTCTCGCTGGTCATCGCTTTCATCCCGTTTCCCGGGGCGAAGTTGATGTCGCGCCTGATCGATACGTCGATCGCGCTGCCCACGTTCCTGGTCGCGCTGTCCTTTACCTTCATCTACGGCTCGGCCGGCATCCTCAATGAGTCGCTGATGCATTTGCTGCATCTGCGGCTGCCGCCGATCGACTTCCTCTACTCGCAGTGGGGCGTGATCCTGTCGGAAGTAACGGTCTACACCCCGTTCGTCATGCGCCCGCTGCTCGCCGCCTTTTCACAGATCGATCCGGCGCAGATCGAGGTCGCCAGCAGTCTGGGGGCGCGCTTTTGGCGCATCGTGCGGCAGATCATCCTGCCCGCCGCGCTGCCCGCCCTGCTCGCCGGCGGCAGCCTGTGCCTGCTGTTGACGGTCAATGAATTCGGCATCGTCCTGTTCATCGGCGCCAAGGATGTGATCACCCTGCCGCTGCTGATTTACGAAAAGGCGATCCAGGAATTCGACTACACCGCTGCCTGCGTCATTGCAGTGGTCAACCTGACGCTCTCGCTCGGTCTGTACGCGCTCTACCGGCTTGTCGTCGCCCACTTCGGAGGTCGCCGTGCTGGTTTGGTCTAAAACGGGGCGCTGGCTTGC
>JAGXBI010000266.1 GCA_018971155.1 Burkholderiales bacterium | reverse complement strand
AACGGCGCGCGGCGGGCTGGCGGTCAACATCGTCGAATGCTGAGCCCGGCGCGCGTGGCCTTGGTGGCGGGAGCCGGCATATTGGCGCGTATTGCGCTTGCGGGCGCGTTGCTGGCTCCGGTCGCGGCAATGGCCGCGCCGGTGGCCGTGACGGTGGCAAACGACACCCGGCCTACCCGCTGCGCCGAAGAAGACAACGTGACGTTCACGCTGAGTGCACCGGGCGTCGAGCAATTTCGCGTCGAAGCCCTGCAGCCAGCCTATGTCGGCACGATACGGGACAATCATTTCGCACCGGACTTCACCGGGTGTGACTTCAGCGGGCGTGGCAACGCCGCCGACCCGCACTACACCTTCACGCCCCGTCACAAGGTCCTCTACCAGGGTCGCCGCACGCGCATCGTCGGCATCACCTTGCCGTCGTTCTGGCGACCGGCCCGGGTGCCCGTACGGGTTGCCGGACGCGCCGACACCGGCTTTCATCTGATCCAGATTTTTCGAAAGACGCATGGCCGCTTCGTCGAGGCGATGGTCCTTTATCCGGCCGACGGCTACTGGCGGATCAAGCCGCTGCCTGCGCCCGGACTGCGCGACAGCGGTTACGGCTCGTCGTTCCTGGTGGGGCCGATCCGCAACGAGGGGCGGCCGGTTGTCGATATCGCCTCGATCGACATTACCCCGGCGCCGCTGTCGCTGGTGCTGAATTTCGTTCATGGTGGCCGTGCGGTGGCGGCGCTCGAGCAGATCGATTCGACGCGCACTGCACTGCGCTTCACCCTTTCCCCCGGTAGCGAGGGGGGCGGGCCCTTCGCGATGCTGCGCTCGATGTATGTGGCGCCGCACAATGCCGACGTCAGCGAAGTGCGGTGGCGCGACGGGCGCAACGGCGTGCGCCGGGTCGAGCCGCTGCCGGCGGTGACGACGCTGCGGGCGACCGACGTGCGCTTTGGCCGTTCGGTGCCATCGCGGCACAATACCAGCGCGCCGGACATGCGTTTCAGCGATTTCCAGGCGCATCGCTGAATTGGCGTTACCCTCGATGGGCACGGCAGTTTGTGCGAATAGCGCACCAACTGCCGCATAAAAAGCGTTTGCGCCGCAGCCTCGCGCAGCGCTACGCTAACGCTCATCGACTTGACACTGACGGCGCGTTCGCGTCGCCGCATGAGGAATCCCCATGAACCCGGCCGCATTGCTGCAATCCCTTGGCGTCGACATCGCCGCTCTCGAAGGACCCGACCTGCCGGTGCGCTCGCCGCGCGACGGCGCCCGGCTCGCCGTGCTGCGCGCCGACGACGCGCAGAGCGTCGAGCGCAAGATCGCGCTGGCTCATCAAGCGTTCGAGCGCTGGCGCGTCGTACCGGCACCAGTGCGCGGCGAATTGGTGCGCCTGCTCGGCCAGGTGCTGCGCGAGCACAAGACCGCACTGGGACAACTGGTGACGCTGGAGGCCGGGAAGATCCTCTCGGAAGGGTTGGGCGAAGTGCAGGAAATGATCGATATCTGCGACTTCGCGGTCGGCCTGTCACGCCAATTGCACGGCTTGACCATCGCCTCGGAGCGGCCCGGTCACCGGATGATGGAGACGTGGCATCCGCTGGGTGTGTGCGGCGTGATTTCAGCATTCAATTTCCCGGTCGCCGTGTGGTCTTGGAACAGCGCGCTGGCGTTTGTGTGCGGCGACGCCGTGGTCTGGAAGCCCTCCGAAAAAACGCCGCTGACGGCGCTGGCGTGCGACGCGCTGCTGCGGCAGGCGATCGCTCGCTTCGAGGCGGCGCGCCCCGGCGTCGTGCCCACGGGGCTGCATCAGGTCGTGCTGGGTGGGGCCGAGGCGGGCGATACGCTGGCGGCCTCGCCGCGCGTGCCGGTGGTCAGCGCCACCGGCAGCACCCGCATGGGCCGCGCGGTCGCGCAACGGGTCGCGCAGCGCCTGGGACGCAGCATTCTCGAGCTGGGCGGCAACAATGCGATGATCGTCACGCCGAGCGCCGATCTGGACCTGGCATTGCGCGCCATCACCTTTGCCGCGGTCGGCACCGCCGGGCAGCGCTGCACCAGCCTGCGGCGCCTGATCGTGCACCGTTCGCTGACCGACACGCTGTGCGAGCGGCTCAGGAAGATCTATGGCTCGGTCAAGATCGGCGATCCGCTGGCAAGCGATACGCTGGTCGGTCCGCTCATCGACCGGGCCGCGTTCGAACACATGCAGCAGGCACTGGCGCAGGCGCGCGAACAGGGCGGCGAGGTCTTTGGCGGCGAGCGCGTGGCCAATGACCTCGGAGAGGATGCTTACTACGTAAGACCGGCGCTGGTGCGCATGCCCGCCCAGACCGACGTCATGCGGCATGAGACATTCGCCCCGATCCTCTACGTCTTGTCGTACGACGACTACGCGCAAGCGCTGCATCTGCACAACGACGTTCCGCAAGGGCTCTCGTCGGCGGTTTTCACCAACGACATGCGCGAGGCCGAGCGTTTCATGTCGCCGCAGGGCAGTGACTGCGGGATCGCCAACGTCAACATCGGCACCAGTGGCGCGGAAATCGGCGGGGCCTTCGGCGGCGAGAAAGAGACCGGCGGCGGGCGCGAATCCGGCTCGGACGCCTGGAAGGGTTACATGCGCCGCGCCACCAATACGATCAATTTCAGCACCGAGCTGCCGCTGGCCCAGGGCGTGCGGTTCGACATCTGAGGGCCGGGCGCCGCGGTTTTTCTGTCCTGAAAGGAATCTATGTCTTCGACCCCATCGACTGAATTCACCACGGGGGCGCGCCTGCTGGTCGAGGCGCTGGTGACGCAAGGCGTCGAGCGCGTTTTCTGCGTGCCCGGCGAGAGCTATCTGGCGGTGCTCGACGCACTGTACGACGTGCGCGAGCGCATCGAACTCGTGGTGTGCCGCCACGAGGCCGCGGCGGCCAATATGGCTGAAGCCTCCGGCAAACTCACCGGCCGGCCGGGCATCGTGATGGTCACTCGTGGCCCGGGTGCCGCGCACGCGTCGATCGGGGTGCACACCGCGTATCAGGACTCCACGCCGATGATTCTGCTGATCGGTCAGGTCGCGCGTGATTGTTTGGATCGCGAAGCATTTCAGGAGATCGACTACCGGCGCATGTTCGGCCAGATGGCCAAATGGGTCGCGCAGATCGACGATGCTCGCCGGGTGCCCGAGTATCTGTCGCACGCGTTCCACGTCGCGGTGTCGGGCCGGCCCGGGCCTGTCGTGCTGGCGCTGCCCGAGGATATGCTCAGCGAGCCGTGTCAGGCAATGCCGGCCGCCCCCGAGTATCAGCGCGTGGCCGCGGCACCCGCGCCGGCGCAGATGGCGCGCCTGCGCGCCATGCTGGAGGGCGCCCAGCGTCCGCTGGCGATCCTCGGCGGCAGCGGCTGGAACGCTCAGGCGTGCGCCGACGTGCGGCAATTCGCCGAGCGCTGGGATCTGCCGGTCACTTGTGCTTTCCGCTTCCAGGACCTGTTCGACAACACGCACCCGCAGTATGCGGGCGACGTCGGTCTCGGCATCAACCCGGCGCTGGCCAGGCGCGTCAAGGACGCCGACCTGATTCTCGCGATCGGCCCGCGTCTGGGCGAGGCAACCACCAGTAATTATTCCCTTTTTGAGATTCCACGCCCACGCCAGACCCTGGTTCATGTCCACAGCGGGGCCGAGGAATTGGGGCGTGTGTACGCCGCCGACTTGCCGATTAACGCCGGCATGCCGGAAATGGCCGCGGCGCTGGCCGGGCTCGATGGCCCGGCAGCCGTGCCGCGCTGGCGGGCCGCAACCGCCGAGGCGCACGCCGAATATGTCGCCTGGAACACGCCGCAGCCGATCCCCGGGCCGCTGCAATTGGGTGACATCATGAAGCAGTTGCAGGCTCGCCTGCCGGCCGACGCGGTGATTACCAACGGTGCGGGCAATTATGCGATCTGGCTGCACCGCTTCTTCCAGTATCGCCACTTCAAATCGCAACTGGCGCCGACTTCGGGCGCGATGGGCTACGGCGTGCCCGCCGCGCTGGCTGCCAAGGCGGCGCAGCGCGAGCGCACCGTGGTGGCGCTGGCCGGCGACGGCTGCTTTCTGATGAGCGGTAATGAGCTGGCCACGGCGATGCAGTACGGTCTGGCGATCATCGTGCTGGTCATCAACAACGGCCAATACGGCACGATTCGCATGCACCAGGAGCGGCACTACCCGGCGCGGGTGCACGGCACCGCGCTGACCAATCCGGATTTTGCCGCGTATGCGCGCTCATTTGGCGCGTTCGGGGAGATCGTCGAGGACACCGCGCAGTTCCTGCCGGCCTTCGAACGGGCATTGGCGTCGGGACTGCCGGCGGTGCTGGAGTTGCGGTTGCCCGCGGAGGCGATTACGCCCGCGACGACGCTGAGCGCGTTGCGCGCCCAGGCGCAGCGGCAGGCGTGACGGTCACGGCGCGGCGCGCGCGCCGCTTGGCCGGCGCAGGTGTTTGCGCTGGCCAGCCGTCGGCTTGCGCCCGATAGGCGAGCGTCTCGCGTTGCAGCCAGTCGCGAAACGCAAGCAGCAGCGGCGCATCGGCACGATTTTCGGGAAATACCAGGTAGTACGCCTTGGTGCCGCGCAGGCCCGGTTCGACCGGCACGAGCAGGCGGCCCTGATCCAGTTCGTTCTGCACCAGAAAGCGCGGCACGAGCGCCACGCCCATGCCGCAGATGGCGGCCTGCACCAGCATGCTGAACAATTCGAACTGGTGGCCGGTGCGCATATTGCGGGTTTCGGCCTCAAGCGCGCCGGTATGCGCGCGAAACCAGTCGCGCCACGCGTCGAGACGGGTCGACTGGTGCAGCAGCGCCAGTTCGGCCAGCCGGGCCGGGTGCCGGGCGAAATACCCTGCCGGCCGGACCGCGAGCAGTGCCGGACTGCAGACCGGCACCACTTCTTCGCCGAACAGATACTCGACTCGCGCACCCGGCCAGACCGGGTCGCCGAAATGGATGGCCGCGTCGAACCCGGTGTCCTCGAACAGGAAAGGCCGGGTGCGCGTGGCCAGGTTGATCACCACGTCGGGATGGGTCCCGGTAAAGCTTGCCAGGCGCGGAATCAGCCATTGCGTGGCGAACGTCGGCAGCACCGCCA
>JAGXBI010000265.1 GCA_018971155.1 Burkholderiales bacterium | reverse complement strand
ATGATCACCACGGTGGCAGCGTGCCCGGCTTCGAGCGCCACGTTGCAACCGATCAGCGTGAATGCCACCAGCCCCAGCGCATCGATCAGCAGGAACACCACGCGCAGATAGCGCAACACGCCGGCGAGCAGCGCCGCTGCCAGCGCGGCACCCGCCGTGAACCAGATGTATTCGGGGTGCCCGACCCAGCTCAGCGGGTAATGCCCGAGCAGCACGTCACGCACCGAACCGCCACCGAGCGCGGTCACGCAGGCGACGAAGCACACCCCGAACAGATCCATGTCGCGTCGGCCGGCGGCCATCGCGCCAGTCATCGCCTCGGCGACGATCGCCACCAGAAAAATGGCATAAAGCAGCATAAGCGGCCCTCGAATCGCGTCGCGGTATTTTACGCCGCGGCGCCAGGCTTGGGCCAACACCGATTATTCGGCAAAATCCTTTTCCTGCGCGGCGCGCGCCTGGCGCACCGCCCTCTCATTTTCGACCATGTCCGATAAACCGACCGACGGTCTGCCCCCACCGCAACTGTATTGGGCAATTCTGACAATCATCCTGGGGATCACGCTGGCCGTGCTCGACAGCGCGATCGCCAACGTCGCGCTGCCCACCATCGCCAGCGACCTGCACGCCCGCCCGGCGGCGTCGATCTGGATCGTCAACGCATATCAGCTCGCCATCACGATTTCGCTGCTGCCGCTGGCCTCGCTGGGCGACATCATCGGCTATCGGCGCATCTATCGCATCGGGCTGGCGATTTTCACGCTCGCATCGCTGGCCTGCGCGCTGTCCGATTCGCTGGTGACCCTGACCCTGGCGCGCGTGCTGCAGGGCTTTGGCGCGGCGGGCATCATGAGCGTGAACACCGCCTTGCTGCGCGTGATCTACCCGCAGCGCATGCTTGGCCGCGGCGTCGGCATCAATGCGCTGGTCGTCGCGGTGGGCGCGGCCGCCGGCCCCACGGTGGCTGCCGGCATTCTGGCGATCGCCCACTGGCAGTGGCTGTTTGCCGTGAACGTGCCAATCGGCCTGGCGGCGTTCCTGATCGCCATGCGGGCGCTGCCCAAGAGCCAGCGCTCGCCGCATGCGTTCGACTGGCAAAGCGCGCTATACAACGCGCTGACCTTCGGCCTGCTGATTTCCGCCATCGACAGCTTCGGCCATGGCCAGCGCCTGCCCGCCGTCGGACTCGAGCTGTTGCTGGCCGTAGCCATGGGGGTGCTGCTGGTGCGCCGGCAACTGAAACTTCCGCTGCCGCTGCTGCCGGTCGATTTGCTGCGCATTCCGATGTTCGCGCTGTCGATCAGCACGTCGGTCTGTTCATTTGCCGCGCAGATGCTGGCCTACGTCTCGCTGCCTTTCTACCTGCAGGACACGCTCGGACGCAGCTATGTCGCCACCGGCCTGCTGATGACACCGTGGCCGATCGCCATCGTCGTGGTCGCGCCGATTGCCGGGCGGCTGGTCGAGCGCCATCATCCGGGCACGCTGGGCGCCATCGGCCTGCTGTTGTTCGGCACCGGCCTGGGCCTGCTGGCGATGCTGCCGCACCAGCCGTCCTCGCTCGACATCATCTGGCGCATGGCGCTGTGCGGCGTCGGCTTCGGCCTGTTCCAGTCACCCAACAATTACGCGATGATCACCTCCGCGCCCAAGCACCGCAGCGGCGGCGCCAGCGGCATGCTCGGCACCGCGCGACTGGTCGGGCAAACCACCGGCGCCGCGCTGGTCGCCCTCGTCTTCAACCTGGCGCCGGTGCATGGCACCACCATCACGCTGGTCGTGGCGGCCTGTTTCGCGCTGGCCGCCTCGGGCGTGAGCGCGCTGCGCATGCGCGTGCCACGTCAGGCGAATGCCGCGGGCGGGGGGCCGGCCTGATCCGGATAGAACCAGGCCGCGCCGTGCGCGGCCTGGCGCCGCTCACGATCGCGCCGGAACATTTCCTCCAATTCCTCGCGACCCTCGCGGGCGCTCGATACCAGCGCCTTGCGGTTCTTGTAGAAGGGATAAACCCGCCCGATCGAGTCGATGTTGTGGCGCCGGAACTTCAGTGCGATCGAGCGCGCCTCGAACGGGTCGTGGCCCAGTCCCTCGAGCACCGCGCGGCCCAGGCGCAGCGACGATTCGAAGGTCTCCCGCTCGATCACGTGAACCTGCCGATCCATCAATTGGTAGATATGCGACACGTTGCGCGCGCGGCAATAGATCTGCAGATTCGGAAAACGCTCGCGCACCCGATCGATCAACGCCAGGCTCTCGTCGACGCCGTCGATGGCCACCACAAGAATCTTCGCCTCGGCCGCCCCGGCCGAGTCCAGCAGGTCCATGCGTCCGGCATCGCCGTAGAACACCTTTAGCCCGAACTCGCGCAGCATGTCGATCTGGTCCGGGTCGTGATCGAGCACCGTCACGCCGATCCCCTGGCTGTAAAGCAGGCGCCCGACAATCTGCCCGAAGCGGCCAAAGCCGGCGATCAGCACGGGGTTGTGTTGAGAGGCGATGGTGTCGTCGGGGCGCACATCGCGCCGGTTCGCACGCGGCGCGATCACGCGGTCGTGCAGCACCATCAGCAATGGCGTCATGACCATCGACAACGCCACCACCAGCGTCAGCAGCGAGGCGGTCGCGGCCGGGATAATGCGCCCGGCCGCCGCGGCGGCGAACACCACGAAGGCGAACTCGCCGCCCTGCGACAGCACAAAGGCGAACAGCAGGCGCTGCGGCCGCGCGACCGCCATCGCGCGGCTGACGAGCGTCAACACCACCGTCTTGATCACACACAGCAGCAGCACCAGTCCGATCACTTGCCACGGATGCGCAACGAAAATGCCGAAATCGATCGACATGCCCACGGCCATGAAAAACAGTCCGAGCAGCAGCCCTTTGAACGGCTCGATATCGGCTTCGAGCGCGTGCTTGTATTCGGAATCGGCCAATAGCACGCCGCCGAGGAAGGTGCCCAGCGCCATCGACACCCCCACGCTCTGCATCAAATAAGCCAGCCCCGCGACCAGAAACAGCGCGAAGGCCGTGAAGATTTCCCGTGCGTCGAGCGAAGCGATCTTGCGCAGGGCCGGCCGCAGCAGAAAGCGCCCGCTGAGCACCACCGCCGCGATCACCGCTACCGCCTTGGCGATCGCCGGCCAATGCCCGCCGCCCGGCGTGCCGATGCCGCCAAGCAGCGGCAGCAGGGCAATCAATGGAATGGCCGCGATGTCCTGAAACAGCAGGATGCCAAAGCTGACCGTGCCCGCCGGCGAATTGCGCAGATTGCGCTCGCCCAGGATCGCCAGCGCGATCGCCGTGGACGACAGCGAGAGTCCCAGCGCGGCAACCAGCGCAACCCGCCAGGGCGCGCCCAGCATCATGCCGAGCAAGTAAATCGCCAGCGCGCAAGCCGCCATCTGCAAGCCGCCGTAGCCGAAAATGCCGCGCCGCAACGACCACAGGCGGCGAGGCTCGAGCTCGAGGCCGATCAGGAACATCATCATCACCACGCCGAACTCGGAAAAATGCAGGATGGTCTGCACGTTGCGCACCAACCCCAGGGCCCACGGACCGATCGCCACGCCGGCGATCAGGTAGCCGAGCACCGAGCCCAGGCCGAGCGCGCGCGCCACGGCGACGGCCGCGACGGCCGCGCCGAAATAGATCAGGACATTGGTCAGAACAGTGTGTTGTTCCATCGCTCAGGCTCCCTCGACAAAGGGCAGGCGGCCGGTGGCAACGAACTGCCGCAGCGCGGCGCACACCGCCTCGATATGCGCGGCCACGGCCTCGGCCGGAGCGCCGCGCGCGTCGTGGAACACCTGCGGCGGCAGCCAGCGCATCCGGCATAGCGCCGCGCTCTGCTGCAGGGGTGGCAGAAAAGCGTCGAAATGAAACCCGTGCAACGCCCCGGGCCGATAGGCCTGCTGCGCGCTGCCGGCGGTGAGCAGCGCCAGCAGCGCCTTGCCGCGCAGGGCCGTGCCGCCCTCGCCGAAAGCCCAGCCGTGGGTGAATACCGTGTCGAGCCATTCCTTCATCAGGGAGGGCATCGCATACCAGTGCACCGGGTATTGCCAGATCACCAGCTCGGCCGAGGCGAGTGCGGCCTGTTCGGCGGCGACGTCGATGTCGAAATCGGGATAGCGCACGTACAGGTTGCGCACCTGCACGCCATCGAGCTGCTCGAGCGCATGGCGCAGCGGCTCGTTCACGCGCGACAGACGGGGCGCCGCATGCGCATAAATCACCACCACCCGGGGTTCGGGCATCTCGGCTCCTTGCACTGTTCATGATGGGCGAGCCGTGATTATGCCCAAACCGGCGCGCCTTGCACGCGCCATCGGAGCCGCTGCCTCAGAGGGGTGTGCCGCCGCCGGCCTGCGCCGCCTCCTTGTCGAGCAACGCGCGCTTGCGCTCGATCCCCCAGCGGTAACCGGACAGCGCGCCATCGGTGCGCACCACGCGGTGGCACGGGATGGCTACGGCCAGCCAGTTCGACGCGCACGCCTGGGCCACCGCCCGCACCGCCCGGGGTTGGCCGATACGCCGCGCAATCTCGGCATAGCTCGCGGTGGAGCCCGGAGGAATCTCGCGCAACGCCTGCCACACCCTCTGTTGAAATGCCGTGCCGAGCACATCCAGCGGCAAATCCAGGCCAATCGCGGGGCGGTCGATAAAGCCCACCACGTGCGCAATCCACTGTTCGAATTCAGCGTCGGCGCCGAGCAATTGCGCATTCGGGAAACGGTCCTGCAGATCGCGCACCAGCGTATCGGGATCGTCGCCCAGCAAAATCGCGCATACGCCCTTGCCGGTAGCGGCCACCAGGATCGGGCCGAGCCAGCACTCACCTACCGCAAAGCGGATCGAGACGCCGCGGCCGCCCTCGCGAAAAGCCGTCGGCGTCATGCCCAGCACATCGGGCGAAGTCTCGTAGAAGCGGCCATTGGAATTGAAGCCTGCGTCGTAAATCGCCTCGGTCACGGTCGCGCTGCGGCCCAGCGCATCGCGCACGCGGCGAGCGCGGTGCGCATCGCCGTAGGCCTTGGGCGTCACGCCGGTCTGGGCCCGGAACAAGCGATGGAAATGGAACCGGCTCATCTGCGCGGCACGCGCCAGGTCTTCCAGGCGAGGCATCTCGGATGCCTGCTCGA
>JAGXBI010000264.1 GCA_018971155.1 Burkholderiales bacterium | reverse complement strand
TACAGATTCTGGTACGTGGGCTCGATGCAGGCCGATACGCCGATGATGTTGGAGATGGTCGCGGTCGGGGCGATCGCGATACAGTTCGAATTGCGCATGCCGTAGTGCTTGATGCGTGCGCGCAGCGCATCCCAGTCCATCGAACTCGACTCGTCGACCTCCAGGTAGCCGCCGCGTTCCTCGGCCAGCAGCTTGAGCGAATCCTGCGGCAGGATGCCGCGATCCCACAGCGACCCCGAGTAGGACAGGTAACGGCCCCGCTCGGCCGCCAGCTCGGTGGATGCCCAGTAGGCGTAATAGCAGACCGCCTCCATCGAGCGGTCGGCGAATTCGACCGCCGCTTCGGACGCGTAGGGGGTGCGCAGCAGGTGCAGGCAGTCCTGGAAGCCCATGATGCCCATGCCTACCGGACGGTGACGCAGGTTCGAGTTGCGCGCCTTGTTGACCGCGTAGTAGTTGATGTCGATGACGTTGTCGAGCATGCGCATCGCCGTATGAACGGTGCGCTTGAGCTTGTCGTGGTCGAGCACGTAGCTGCCGTCCGGCTGCCGCTTCATGTGGGCCACGAGATTGACCGAGCCCAGGTTGCACACGGCAATCTCATTCTCATTGGTGTTCAGCGTGATTTCGGTGCACAGGTTGGACGAGTGCACGACGCCGACGTGCTGCTGCGGCGAGCGGATGTTGCACGGATCCTTGAAGGTGATCCACGGATGGCCGGTCTCGAACAGCATGCCGAGCATCTTGCGCCACAGGGTTTGCGCCGGCAGCTTCTTGAACAGCTTCAGTTCGCCGCGCGCGACCTTTTCCTCATAACCGAGATAGGCCGCCTCGAATTCCTTGCCGACCTTGTCGTGCAGATCGGGGCAGGTCGAGGGCGAGAACAGCGTCCAATCGCCGCCTTCCATCACCCGTTTCATGAACAGGTCGGGAATCCAGTTGGCGGTGTTCATGTCATGCGTGCGGCGGCGATCGTCCCCGGTATTCTTGCGCAACTCGAGAAATTCTTCGATGTCGAGGTGCCAGGTTTCCAGGTAGGCGCATACCGCCCCCTTGCGCTTGCCGCCCTGGTTCACTGCGACGGCGGTATCGTTGACCACCTTGAGGAACGGCACCACGCCCTGGCTCTTGCCGTTGGTCCCCTTGATGTGGGAGCCCAGCGCGCGCACTCGGGTCCAGTCGTTGCCCAGGCCGCCGGCAAACTTCGACAGCAAAGCGTTTTCCTTGAGTGCTTCGTAGATGCCGTCGAGGTCGTCGGCCACCGTCGTCAGGTAGCACGACGACAATTGCGAGCGACGCGTCCCCGAATTGAACAGGGTCGGCGTGGAACTCATGAAATCGAATGTCGAGAGGATTTCGTAGAATTCGATGGCACGTGCCTCGCGATCGACTTCGTTGAGCGACAGCCCCATGGCAACGCGCATGAAGAAGGCTTGCGGCATTTCGATGCGCGCGCCGTCGTCATGCAGGAAGTAGCGATCGTACAGCGTCTGCAGGCCCAGGTAGTTGAACTGGAAATCGCGCGAAGCGTCGAGCGCGGCCCCCAATTTTTGCAGATCGAACTGCAGCAGCTTCTCGTCGAGCAACTCGGCATTGACGCCGCGCTTGATGAATTGCGGGAAATACTCGGCATAGCGCGTGGCCATTTCCGCCTGGGTGACTTCCTCGCCCAGGATTTCGCGGCGAATCGTGTGCAGCAGAATGCGGGCCGTGACCTGGCTGTAAGCCGGATCCTGTTCGATCAGCGTTCGCGCAGCCAGAATCGCGGAATCATAGACCTGCGAGAGCGGCACGCCGTCATACAGATTCTTGAGTGTCTCGCGCAGAATCGGTTCGGCATCGACCGCGTCGCCCAGGTTCGCGCAGGCGGAGACCAGCACGTTGCGCAGTACGTCCATGTCGAGCGGGCGCGTCACGCCGTTGTCGGTGACGTTGATATTGAAACCGGACTGCTGCACGCCGGCTTCGCCCTGCTGGGCGCGCTCCTGCGAGCGCTTCTCGCGATACAGTACGTAAGCGCGCGCGACGTTGTGCTCGCCAGCGCGCATTAG
Organism: Burkholderiales bacterium; assembly: GCA_018971155.1. Lineage (GTDB taxonomy): Bacteria > Pseudomonadota > Gammaproteobacteria > Burkholderiales > Burkholderiaceae > Pandoraea. Next base: position 3,121 of record JAGXBI010000264.1, on the reverse strand, counting down.
CGCGAGTTCGACCTGGTCCTGGATGTCTTCGATATGGAACGTGCCGCCGGCCGGACGGCTGCGCACCAGCGCGCGCACCACGTTCTGAGTCAGTTGCTCCACCAGTTCGCGAATCCGCGCGGATGCTGCACCGGGGCCGCCGTTGACGGCCAGGAAAGCCTTAGTTACGGCAATCGCGATTTTCGACGGTTCGAAACCTACCACCGTGCCGTTGCGCCGGATGATTTTGTAATCGGCCATCGACGCCGACGCAAACGCGCCGCTCGATTGCGGCGCCGACATGCCCGCACCGCCGCTCTGCGTAGAGCCGGTGGTCGGAGAATTCGGACGGGTTAGGTTTTCGGTGATTTGCATGTAAAAACTCCCGGGTCATTGTGCTTTCGTCATCGAGTCTTCATATCGAAGCCCCGATGACGCTTTGGGGTGCCGCACTATCGGCACAGTCAGGTTGGCCACCAACGACAGCGACCCCTGGTGTCGGTCTCATCGTGTCGGTGGCCCGCCGCTGCGCGAGCTCGCCATGTGTTTCGACTTCAATGAGTCAACTGGGTCGGCCTGCGCATAACCACTATATATAGTGGTGGCATTGCTATTTCCCACTAAGTATAGTGGATACCGCCACGGTTCTCCAAAGGAATTTTTTGGAAATTTCTTGCTCGAAAGGCGCGCCGCACGGCCCTTTCACGTCCGGGAAAACCCGACGGCCACGCCGAAGATTTACGGTTGGCGCGATGCGCCGGAATCGGCTCCGCTCGCCGGCACTGCGTCCGGCATGTCTGCCTGATAGGGGAAATAGCGCCCCGGCAATCCGCAGGCTTTCTGCAGCGTGCGCCAATCGAAACAGGGGCCTGGGTCGGTCTTGCGATGCGGCGCGACATCTGCGTGGCCGGCAATCGCCTTGATGGGATAACGCGCCATCAGTGCGTCGGTCAATTGGGCAAGCGCGCGATATTGCGCCGCATCGAACGGCACATCGTCTGCCCCTTCGAGTTCCACGCCAACCGAGAAGTCGTTGCAACGCTCGCGTCCGAAAAATTCCGACAGCCCCGCGTGCCAGGCGCGCGCCTCGCACGACACGAATTGCACCACCGCTCCATCGCGCCGAATCAGAAAATGAGCCGACACCCGCACGCCACGAATTTGCGCGAAAAACGGATGGCTGTCATGGTCCAGCGTATTGGTGAAGAATGCGGCGATTGCCGGGCCGCCGAACACCCCGGGCGGCAGGCTTATGTTGTGCACCACCAGCAACTCGACTTCCATGCCCGGCGGGCGGGCGTCGAAGTTGGGCGACACGACACGCGTGGCGCCACTGGCCCAGCCGGCCGGATCGATTTGGAAGGGAATCAAGGCAGGTCGTCGAGTCGATTGAAAGTTGCGCCGCACCAAAGCGAGCGCCGTCGTCAGCGAAGATACCGCGCCCGGCTCGGGTGGGCAAGTAGGGTGGCCGATAAATGGAAGCCTTCCGCAAACACATGCCGGAAGGCTTCCACAGGCTCCACATAAGCCCAGGCGTGGTATCGTCGCCGGCCTCACCGGCGGGCGATCCACCCCGCGTCGCTCACAGGTGCGACGCATTCAGGTCTTTCGACCTGAACCGGTCACGGAAACGCAGGAATAGCGGGCTCGACGCCCTCCATATCTGCTTCCGGATGATGGTCGCGCAGCATCTCGCTGATCTCCCGCACGCGCCCGGTCGGCACATCCACCATCAATAAGATCATGCCGCGCGCGAGCGCGGGTTGAAACTGCTTGAGCCGCGAGTTCGGCACGGAACTGCCGATCATGCTCGACACCCAGGCGCCGAACAGCGACCCGAGCGGACCGGTGATGATCACGGTCTCCCACTGCGGGCCGGTGCCGACGATCGGATAAAGCGCCGCGACCGCGCCCACGGCAAGCCCGCATAATCCGCCGATCACCAGGCCGGCTTCGGCGGCGTGAACGATATCCGAAGTCTGCAGCAAATTGGCTTCATGCAGACCGCTCAAATCGGCCCCTTCCCTGGCAACGAAATGAATGTGCCTGTCTTCGACGCGCGCCAGCAGCAAGTCACGCATCGTCTGCTGCGCGCAGGTAAGGTCAGGAATCAGGAAATATATTCGCTTGCGCATAGCGCTTCCTCCTACCCCCGGTCGCCCAAAGCTGTTTTTATTTTTCGTTACTTGAGTTTTAGACCATGCCGGACTTGAGCGCAAGCGCCGCAGGCCGCTCGGCGCGCTAGCATAAACCACGCCACAAACGGCTACGCCGCGTCAAACGTGGCGCTTCTGGAATGCATTGCGGTGCGCATCGCAACAGAAATACAGTGGCGTGCCGGCATTTCCCGTTTGCGTGATCGAGCGCGCCTCGCTGGCGGGCAAATAGACGCCGCATTCATCGCATCGCACCATTTTCTCCGCCGGCGGCAACGGGGTGCGCTGCTGCGGACGATTCGTTTCCGGACGGCTTTCGTTGCGGCGCAAATACCATGAGCCCAGAATCAGTATCAGCAATACGATCAATATCGTGCGCATTGTCCCTTACCCTCCCGAGGCCCGATTCAGCAGGACTTCGAGCACGAAGCGAGTACCGATATAAGCCAGCAGCAACGACACAAACGAGACCAGCACCCAGCGCAGTGCCGTTTTGCCACGCCATCCATACCAGCGCCGCCCGGCCAATACCGCGCCGAACATCAGCCAGGAGATCACCGCAAATACGTTCTTGTGATCGAACTTGGCCGGTTCCCCGAAGAGTTCCTCCGAGAATATTGCTCCCGAAACCAGCGTCAGCGTCAGCAGCACGAACCCGGCGGTGATCATGCGAAACAGCAGCTTTTCCATCGTCAGCAACGGCGGCAGCGTGTCGAACCAGTGCGACAGCCAACTCGAGGGCGGCTCGCTGCCTTGCACCGGATGCAGATGACGCTCGGCGGAGATCATCAGCAAGGCATGCAGGGCAGCCAGCGCGAACAATCCGTAGGCCATGTTGGCGATCACGAAGTGCAACTTGAACATCGGATTGGCCGCGAATGGCAAAATCCGGTTGTCATGGAAAACCAACGGCATCACACTCGCCAGGCAAGCCGCCGGCGTCACCATGAGACGCACGCTGTCGATGCGGAAGAAGTAACTCTCGA
>JAGXBI010000263.1 GCA_018971155.1 Burkholderiales bacterium | reverse complement strand
GGCCCGCCCGGCCGCTCGGCGACGGCGCGCGGCGCGGGGGCATCGGCCGGACGCGCCACGCGACCCTGCAGCATGTCGGCATTGACGAAGTAGCCACGCCGCTCGCGCGCGATCAGGTACCCCTCGTCCACCAGTTGCTGATAGGCAAGCACCACCGTGTTGCGCGCGACGTTGAGCTGGTCGGCCAGCTCCCGGCTCGACGGCACCGGCACGCCAGGCTGCAGTTGCTCGTCGAGAATCGCCGACACCAGCATCTGGCGAATCTGGCCTTGCAGGCTCATGCCACTGTGGGCCGACAACTGGAACAACTGGTTCCACAGCACCGATGAAAGCCGGCTCGCCATGCGCTTATTCTCCCGTTGAGATTGCACTGCCAAAAATTTTGCCGCGTCGCCCGGCATTTCGCGAAGCGGCGCGGCACGCTGCCGCTATGATCGCTCCTGCAGCGCACAAATTCATATCGGGTTTGTACCAAGGTGCGCCAATGCGCCCCGGGTGCTGGCGCCCAGCCGCGCTTCGCGTGGCCTCATCGAATAATCTCATCTGGTTCTAACGCCCGGCCGCGTCACCGGCAATCATGAATAACACAAACGCGCGGTGCGCGGCCAGTTGCTTGGTGCGGACCGCTTCATAGCCACGTTTCGATTGCGTTCGCCATGAATCCATCCAGTGCCGTCGCGCCAGCCCAGCCGGCGACTCGCCAAGCCCCGCCCAAGGGCGCGGCCCACGAGTCTGCGCCCCCGCCTCATGGCGGCGCGCGCCGTTCGGCCTGGCGCTCACTGGCCAGCGCATCGGGCATGACCCTGTGCGACGGCCACGGGCGCAGCGTGCTGGACGCCACGGCCGGCAGCCTTGCGGTACCAGCCGGCCACAGCCGCGCGATGATCGCCGCCGCGGTCGGCCGGCAACTGGGCGAATGGCACGACAGCACCGCGCGTGGCGCGAGTCACCCGATGCTCGGCGAGCTGACCAGGCGGCTGCTGGCGCTGGCACCCGACGGCATGGAGCGCGTGCAATTCTCGACGACGCCGCGCGGCAGTCTCGCGCAGGCGCTGCGCGTGTGTGTCGCAACCCACGCCGCGCGCGGCGAACACCAGCGCACGATCGTGATCACCGACCAGCCCGCCTCGGCCGGCTTGAGCCTGGCCACCCTCAGGCCGGGCAGCAACGGCCGGCGCGTGCCGGACAACGGCCTGGGCGCCGGCCTGCTCGGCTTCGTGCAATTGCCCCATCCGCGCCTGGCGGAAAACCGCTTCGTCAAAGGCCAACCGGATCACGGCGATGCGCTGGCCGACGAGTTCACGCATATCGTCGAGCTGTTCGGCGCCGCGCATATCGCGGCCTGCGTGATCGAGCCGGTCGGCACCGCCAACGGCATCCAGGTGCCGCCGCGCAACTATCTCGAGACGCTGCAGACCGTGTGTCACGAACACGGCATCCCGCTGGTGTTCGACGAGTCCTCGTGCGGCATGGGGCATACCGGTGCGGCGCTCGGCGCGCTCAGCCTGGGCGTGACGCCCGACTTGCTGGTGCTGGGCAACGCACTGACCAACGGTACGCTGCCGCTGGGCGCGCTGCTGATCGGCGAGCGCGTCTGCCAGGCGCTGGGCGACACGGTCGGCGCGCCGGCCGACGACAGCGCTCACCTGCTGTATCCGGCCGCGGGCGCGGCCGCGCTGGCGATGCTCGATCTGTGCGAACAGGAAGCGCTGTTCGAGCGCGCGCAGCAACTGTCGCCCGCCTTTCTCGACCAGGTGTTCGCGCTGAGCGACCTGCCGGTGGTGCGCGACATCCAGGGCTTTGGCCTGCTCGCCGGGCTCGAGATCGACAGCGGCGCCGCCGCGAGCCGGCACGGCGCGCACGTCGCCGAGGTGCAGCGCCGCCTGTTCGAGGCCGACCTGAACGTGCTGGCGCGCGGCGACACCCTGCTGCTGGCGCCGGGCCTGGTGATGACGCCGCAGGAACTCGATCAGATGTGCCGCACGCTGCGCAGCGTGCTGACGGATTTCAGTTGAAGTAGAGAGGAGACCGCCCAAACCTGCCGTATTGGGCGAGACAGGCGGTTTGACAAACCGCGATATTCAAAACGAGAGAGGTGACACTGTGGCCCGCTTGAAGCATTTCATTCGCAGAACCGTTGCACTACTTGCAGCTCCCGCCCTGGCGTGGGCATCGCTGGGCAGCCTGCCCGCGCATGCCCAGGACAAGGAAATCACCATCGCCTATCAGCAGATCGTCGACCCGTGGCTGGTGGCCATTGCCAATCATAGTTTCGAGAAGGCGACCGGCTACAAGATCCACTGGCGTCAATTCGAATCGGGCGCGAAGGTGGCCACCGCGTTCGCCTCGGGCGACGTCAAGATCGGCGTGATCGGCTCCAGCCCGCTGGCCGCCGCGGTCACCCGCGGCGTGGATCTCCAGCTGTTCTGGATTCTCGACAACATCAACAACGCCGAGGCGATGGTGGTGCGCAACGGCTCGGGCATCAACAAGCCGCAGGACCTGGTCGGCAAGAAGCTCGGCGTGCCGTTCGCCTCGACCTCCGACTATCACGCGATGTTCGCGTTGCAGCGCTGGGGCATCAAGCCTTCGAGCGTGCATATCCTGAACATGCAGCCCAACCAGATCGCAGCGGCCTGGGAGCGCGGCGACATCGATGCTGCCTACGTATGGGATCCGGCCCTCTCCCGCATCAAAGAGACCGGCAAGGTGCTGATCACCTCGGGCGAGCTGAGCAAGGCCGGCAAGCCGACTTTCGACGGCATCGCGGTCGATCGTAAATGGGGCGCGGCCCACCCCGATTTCATGGCCAAGTTCGTCAAGGTCATCGCCGATGCGGACGCTGCCTACCGCGATAACGCAAAGGCCTGGACGCCGGACTCGCCCCAGGTGAAGGCGATCGTGCAAATGATCGGCGGCAACGCCAAGGACGTGCCGAACGCACTGGCGCTGTATGCGTTCCCGACCATGCAGGAACAGGCCTCGCCGGATTGGCTGGGCGGTGGCGAAAAGAGCCGCGCGGCATTCGCGCTCAAGGACACCGCCGCTTTCCTCAAGGGCCAGCATCAGCTCGACAGCGTGAAGGCCGACTACAGCAGTTATGTCACGCCGGCCTACGTCGACGCCGCGATGAAGCTGAAGTAACGCCGCACGCGCTATCTGCTTGAACGCCGGGGCGCATCGCAGCCCCGGCCATCTCCTCCAGTGGGATCGAGATCATGGAAAATATGCAAATCAAGGACGTCAGCGTCATCTACCCGGGCCGCCGCGCCGGCGAACAGGTGCATGCGCTGGCCAACATCAATCTGGACATCAACGCGGGCGATCTGGTGGTCGCGCTGGGAGCCTCCGGCTGCGGCAAGACCACGCTGCTGAGTCTGATGGCCGGCTTCATTTCACCGTCGAGCGGCGAACTGCTGCTGGGCGACAAGCGCATCGAGGGCCCCGGCTCGGATCGCGGCGTGGTGTTCCAGAAGCACGCGCTGCTGCCGTGGCTCAACGTCATCGAGAACGCCGAATTCGGCCTCAAGCTGCAGGGCGTGCCCAAGGCGAAGCGGCGCGAGATCGCGGCGCGCAATCTGGCACTGGTGGGCCTGAAGGACTTTCACCAACATATGATTTACCAGCTCTCGGGCGGGATGCAGCAGCGCGTCGGCATCGCGCGCGCGCTGACCTGCAATCCTTCGATGCTGCTGATGGATGAGCCGATGGCCGCGCTCGACGCGCTGACGCGCGAAACGATCCAGGAGCTGCTGCTCGACGTGTGGAAGGAAACGCACAAGATGATTTTCTTCATCACGCACAGCGTCGAGGAAGCCCTCTTTCTGGCCAGCCGGCTGATCGTGATGTCGCCGCGGCCCGGGCGTATCACGCACATGTACGAGCTGGATTTCAACCGGCGCTTTCTCGCGTCGCGCGATGCGCGCGCGGTCAAGTCGAGCCCCGATTTCATCAGGATGCGCGAAACCGTGCTGAGCATCATCTATGGCGACGAGCGTGCCGGACAGGCCGGCATGGTTGCCAACCAGGCCGCCGCGGAGGTCGCTCATGCTTAACAAACAGGCCTACTCCGCCGCCCAGGCGTCCGATTCCGAAGCCAGAGGTCACACCATGAACACCCTGCCCAAGGCAGCGCCGGCCCGCCCGGGCCTGCTGACCAAGCTGTTCGCCAAGAAGCCCGCCAAACCGGGTGAGGCGTTCGGCGCACCGGGCCAGGGCAGCAGCCTGGCCATCAGTATCACGACGGTCGTGGTGCTGTTCCTGGTCTGGATATTGGTGACGACGACCGGCATGGTCAAGCCGCTGTTCCTGCCGGGACCGCACGCGATCTATGCGAAATTCATCGAAGTCTCGACCGAGGGCTTTGCCGGCTCGACACTGTGGCAGCACACGCTGATCAGCCTGTATCGCGTGTTCGGCGCCTTTGCGCTGGCGTGCGTGACGGCCATCCCGATCGGCATCATGATGGGCGTGAACCGGGTGGTGCGCGGCATTTTCGATCCGCCCATCGAGTTCTACCGGCCGTTGCCGCCGCTGGCCTACTTGCCGCTGGTCATCATCTGGTTCGGCATCGGCGAGTTCTCCAAGGTGCTGCTGATCTACCTGGCGATTTTCGCGCCGCTGGCGATCGCGGCCCGCTCGGGGGTACGTTCGGTGTCGATGGAACAGATCCACGCCGCCTATTCGATGGGCGCCTCGCCGCGGCAGATCATCATGCACGTGATCGTCAAGTCGGCCCTGCCGGAGATTTTCACCGGCATGCGCATCGGCGTGGGCGTGGGCTGGACCACCCTGGTGGCCGCCGAAATGGTGGCCTCCAGCAAGGGGCTCGGTTTCATGGTGCTCAACGCGGCCGAGTTCCTGGCCAGCGACGTGGTGATCATGGGCATCATCATCATCGGCCTGTTCGCGTTCACCTTCGACTTGCTGATGCGCTATCTGGAGAAGGTGCTGGTGCCCTGGAAAGGCAAGGTGTAGGCCGCGCGGCGCGTGCGTTGCATCATCGCGCGCGCCGGACGTTGGCCGCCGGCAGCTCGAAGCGGAACATCGCTCCGCAGCCGGCATGCTCGATCAGGCGAATCTCGCTGTGATGCAGTTGCAGCATGCGTTGCACGATCAGCAGCCCCAGCCCGCCCGGCCGGCGCGGATCGCCCAGGCTGGGGCGGCGAAACAGGCCCTCGCGCAGCGCCG
>JAGXBI010000009.1 GCA_018971155.1 Burkholderiales bacterium | reverse complement strand
TGGCCGCCACGCCCTTGCTGGGGTGTGGCGGCGCAGCATTGACGCCGATACCGCCGCGCAGCACGGTGACGGCGCCGTCGCTGCCGGTTTGCTGCACGAAATTGGCTTGCACGGGACCCACGGTCAAATCGAGCGCCTGCGGTTGGGCACCGTTCGCGCCAGTCTTTTCGTCCAGCTGCCGCAACGCGATGCGAGCGGGCATCGCGCTGTCGGCGGATTTGCCAAGCGGCGCGGGAAGTTGCAGCGCCAAACCGCGCAAATCCGACTGCGCGACGATCTCCGCCGAGCCGTGCGTGGTGTTCAACTCGGCCGAAAACGGTGTCGTGCCGCGCATCAAGCCGGCGAGTCTGGTCAGCGTCGGGTTACTGGCCTGCGCATGCAGCGCGTCGGCGCTGACGGCGCCGGTCACGCGCAACTGCAGCGCGCCCTGCGCGTCGGTGCTGCCGTCGGCCTGAATGGCATTGCCGAGAAAGCGCCCCCGCAACTGGCTGGTGCCCAGTCCGTGCTCGCTGAAATTGAGCTGCCCTTCGACGCCGCTCAACACCGGCCAATTGCGCGCGAGCGTCACGTCGTTGCGCAGGAAACGGTAACTGCCGGTGACTTTGGCGTTGCTCGTGTGATTGATGGGCAACTTGATTTTCAAATTGAGCAGGCCGTTGCCGGTGGCCTGGGCATCCTTGGTGAAATCGCCGATCCAATGGCCAATCGGACTGTTGTTCAGGTAGCGCACGAAGTCGCGCGTCGGGCCGGCGACTTGCCCGTTGATGTCGAGCGTCGCCTGATCGTGTGTCAGATCCTCGATCGAGCCCTTCACCGGACCGAACGTGACGTCATAGACGCGCGCCGAATCGATCGCCAGCTGCAGGCGGTTATTGTCGAAAATGAGCTTGCCCTGGATTTTTTCGAACGCCGGCCAGCTATCGGCGTGTCCCGCCGTTCGCGGAGCGGGATCCAGGCGTCCATCGGTGAGCGGCACTTCCATGTGAAATTGACCGTTGTTCTGCGCATATGGGAACGCATCGAGCGGCCCCGTGACGCGGAACGTGGCGTCGTGCGCCGTGCCGCCCAGCAGCGCGTGCTTCAGATAGTTGCGCGCGTCCGCGTTCATCGTTGTGGGCAGGTAATTGGACAGGCTCGCGATCTGAGCGCGCTGGATGTTGCCTTGGACGTCGAGCGTGCCATGGGCGGGCCCGCCGCTGACGTAGGTGCCGGCCAAATGGGCTGCGATCTCACGGTTTTGCAGATCGAGCGACGCAATGTCGAGCTTGATTTGCGGCGGTTGGTGGCTCTGGGGCGGGCTCTGGACGATGGTCCAGCGTGCTTTGCCGCCTACCTGGTCAAAGCTGATTTGAGACGGATCGAACAGGCCCGGGAACGAGAAAACCGTGTTTTGCGCGTCGAGCGTGATGTTGCCGCGATCCTGATTGGCATCGATGCTGCCCGATAAATTCGTGAAACCGGGAATGCCGATGCGGGGTGCGCCATGCGGGCCGGCTGACGGTGCCGCAGCGACGCTGTTGAGGCTGGCGTGGTCGAACGCGGCGCGAAAGTGATAGCGGGTGCGGGAGTTCGGCAGGCGCTTGAGCCCCGGCAATTGCCGCCAGCCGTTGCCTGCCCCCGGCGCGGGCCGCTGCAGCGATATCTCGAAATCGTGCAGCGTGCCGCGAGGCGCCCAGGTATCGATCGGTTTGCGCAGATCGGCCGGCAGCGGCAGCGCAGGCGCCAGTTGGGCGAGTTCGCCCAGGTCGAGCTGCCGGCCGTTTAACGCAATTTGTTCGCCATGCTTGTTGTTCGCCGGCAGATATCGGCCATCGAGCGTCGGGACGTCAAGCACCTGCTGATCGGGCATGACGATTTTCACCTGCTGCGCCTGCCAGGCCGCGCCGTTCTCCAGCGACTGCACTGCGAGGGTCAGGCTTGCGTCGTCGAGCGCCAGCGGAGCGAGCTGTGCGCCCAGCTGTGTGCGCACCCGGCGAGCGGCGAGCTGCACCGTGCCGTTGGTCAGGCGGCCGGCGTCAAAGCTTACCCAGATGCGGCCTGCGGCCAGGCCGCTCATGGCCGGGTCTGGCACCTTGACATAGCGTGCCAAGGCGGCCAGATCGACGGTGCCGATCCGCGCATAGGCGTTGCCGCGCCAGCGACTGATTTCGTCGGCGCGTACGAACAGCGGATGCCGGAATTCAGCGCGCAGGTCGACCGGGGCGGACAAAATGCCCTGTGGATCGGCCTGCATGCCAAATTGGTGCTGGTGGCCGTTGTTGAGTAGCGCGATGCGCACCTGATTCAGCGCCAACGGAGGCTGCGTGCGAGTGTCGTCCTGCCAGCGCAGCGTGCCGTTGCGCACGATGACCGCGTCCTGATTCAGCAGCCAGTCGAGCACGGGGTTGTTGCCGCCCGGCCGCGTATTGAACGGTAGGCCGGCGGCGTAGAGCTTGCCGTCGGCACGGCGCTCGATCAGTATGTCGGGGCTATCGAGTGTCAGATCCGCCAGGCGCACATTCAGATGCAGCAGGCTGGACCACGACAGCGTGCCGTCGACCCGGGCCAGGCTCAGGCCCGGGGTCTTTGCGCCGGGTGCGCGCAGGCTCACGCCCTGCAAATGAAAATGAGCGTACAGGCCGCCCCAATTTGCGCTAATCTTTTCGATGGACACGGGCACGCCGACCGCGCGCGAGACGATCGCTTCGATTTGCGGCCGGTAATCGTCGACGCGCGGCAGTACCCAATAGCGCATCCCGAGGATGGCTACGGCAGCCAGGAAATAGACCAAGATGACCACGCCGGCGAAGAACTCGAGTGCGTGGCGCAAACCAGGAAAGAATATGGGCCGAGGCGCTTTGGGGGAGTCGGGCGGCTGGCGGTCAGTCATACTGCGCGTCGGTTGGGGAATGTGGTAGCTTGCGTGCGAATGACTGTAACACAGCCCATCAAGGTACCCACAATATCCCAATGACTGCAGACAAGGCCGTGAGTTCACTCGAGATTTCGCAGTATTCCCGCTATGCCGCCCGCATTTTGGCGAGCCGCCCGGCCTTGGCCGCCGAATTGCCTGCGCTTGCCGCGCACCCGATTGACCTGGCCTGGATGGCGGCGCGATTCGCCGAGTTGGCTGGCGTGCCGGCGAACCAGGCCGCACCCGACGAAGCGACGCTGCAGCGCGCGCTGCGCATTTTGCGCAATGACGTGATGTGCGTGATCATGGCGCGCGATCTGGCGGGCGCGGCGTCCCTGTCCGAAGTCACGCAAACCATCACTTTGCTGGCCGAATTTTCGATACGTACCGCGTTGGCAGTGCTCACCCGCGACTTGCAGGCCGTGCACGGTACGCCGATGACGCCCGAGGGCGAGCCGCAGGCCCTGGCGGTGGTCGGGATGGGCAAACTGGGCGGGGGCGAGCTGAATGTATCGTCCGACGTCGATCTGATCTTTTTGTACGAGGACGACGGCGAGACCGCGGATTTGCAGGGCAGCGGCCACTGTCGCCTGCTATCGAATCACGAGTTCTTCACCAAGCTTGGCCGCAAGCTGATCGGTGCGCTGGCCGAGCTGACTGCTGACGGATATGTATTCCGGGTCGATATGCGGTTGCGTCCGAACGGCGATTCGGGCCCGCTGGTGTGCAGTCTGCCGATGCTCGAGGAGTATTTCTACGTCCAGGGCCGCGAATGGGAGCGCTACGCGTGGATCAAGGGGCGGCTGGTGTCGGATACGACCGACGCAGCGGGTCAGCGCATGGCGCATCAATTGGCGCAAAGGGTGCAGCCGTTCGTATTTCGGCGTTATCTCGATTACGGTGTGATCAGTGCGATTCGCGCGTTGCATGCGCAAATCCGCCGGGAAGCCGAGCGGCGTGCCCACGCCAAGCCCGCGCGCGTGAACGACGTCAAACTCGGGCGCGGCGGGATTCGGGAGATCGAATTCACCGCCCAGGTTTTTCAGTTGATTCGCGGCGGACAGGAACCCGAGTTGCGCATTCGCCCGACGCTGGCTGTGCTGGACGTCGCGGCCCGGCGCGGCTGGCTGGCGCAGAACGTGGTCGACCGGCTCAAGCAAAGTTACGAGTTCCTGCGTCGCCTGGAGCACCGCATCCAGTATCTGGACGACGCCCAGACCCATGTGCTGCCGACCCGCGAGGACGATCTGGCGGCGCTGGCGGGTGCCATGGGCTTCGACAGTGCGGCGGGGTTGCTGATCGCGCTCGACGAGCACCGCGAGTTCGTCGCCGAACAGTTCGACCTGGTGTTTGCCGACAAGAGCAATGGCCACGGCACGGGTGGCCCACACGAATCCGACTGTCGGCCCGAGCTGTGGGGGGCGATGCTGGCCGATGAGGGGCACGACCAGGCGCTGACCGAGACGTTGCGCACGCTTGGCTTCGCCGATCCGGCTGCCAGTCTCGAGCGCTTGCAGGCGTGCTGGACCTCGACGCGCTACAAGGCGCTGCCGGAGGCCAGCCGGCAACGCTTCGACCTGCTGGTGCAGCGCACGATCGAGGGAGCGCGCGAAGCGTCGGCGCCCGACGTCGTGCTGGCGCGCATGCTCGATCTGCTCGCGGCCATCAGCCGCCGCGGTTCCTATCTGGCGCTGTTGACCGAATACCCGCGGGCGCTGGCGCGCGTGCTGCACGTGTTGGCTGCTTCGCAGTGGGCCGCCGGCTACCTGACGCGCCATCCGCAATTGCTCGACGAGCTGCTCGACGACGACACGTTGGCCGCGCCTTTCGATTGGTCCGCTTTCAAAACCGAGTTGCGCCGCCGTCTGGAACAGCACGGCGCCGATGGGGCGATCGAAATGCAAATGGATGTGCTGCGCCGCGCCCATCACGCCGAGACCTTCCGCATTCTTTTGCTCGATCTGCAGGGCGCGCTGTCGGTCGAGGCGATCAGCGATCGCTTGTCCGAGCTGGCCGATGCCCTGGTGGAAGTCACGCTGGAGACGATTTGGCGGCATCTGGCCTCGCGCCACCGGGAGGTGCCGCGCTTTGCGGTGGTTGCCTACGGCAAGCTGGGTGGCAAGGAGCTGGGGTATGCGTCCGACCTCGATTTGATTTTTCTTTACCAGGACGATGACGACCGCGCGCCGGACGCCTATGCGTTATTGGCGCGCCGCTTCGTGACGTGGCTGACCACGCATACCGCCGCCGGCATGATGTACGACGTCGATTTGCGCCTGCGGCCCAATGGATTGTCGGGCCTGCTGGTGACCAGCCTGGAGAGTTTTCGCCAGTATCAGTTTCGCCAGGGCGCGGCCAATACCGCCTGGGTGTGGGAGCATCAGGCACTGAGCCGCGCCCGCTTTTGCGCCGGGGACGCCGACATCGGCGCGGCATTCGAACAGATCCGGGCCGACGTGCTGCGTATGCCGCGCGAAGCGGGCCCGCTTGCCGACGAGATCATTGCCATGCGTCAGAAGGTGCTCGACGGGCACCCGAATCCGACCGCGCTGTTCGATCTTAAACACGACGTGGGCGGCATGGTCGACATCGAATTCACGGTCCAGTACCTGGTGTTGCGCCACGCCGCGGCGCACGCGGAGTTCCTGCGCAACGCCGGCAACATCGCGTTGCTGCGCGAAGCCGGCCGCCTGGGGCTGATCGATGCCGGGCAGGCCGAGCGGGTCGGCACCGCATACCGGACCTACCGCGCGCTGCAACACAAGTTGCGGCTCGACGGCATGGAAATCGCGCGGGTCGATCCGGCCCAGGTGAGGCACGAGCGCGAGGCGGTTACTGCACTGTGGACTGCGGTGTTCGGCCGGCGTTGAGATTGGGTGTGCGGGGTCGACGGCCGGGCAAGTGGCCGGTCGCGCCGCGGTGCTAGATAGCGAGCATCTCGCGAGCGTGCTTGCGGGTAGTGGCGGTGATCTCGACGCCGCCCAGCATGCGTGCGATCTCCTCGACCCGTTCCTGGCGACCCAGCGCGACGATCTCGCTGAGCGTGGCAGCGCCCTCGCTGCGTTTGGCCACCCGCAGATGCTGATGACCCAGCGCGGCGACCTGCGGCAGATGGGTCACGCACAGTACCTGGCGACCCTGGCCGAGTTGCCGCAACAGGCGGCCGACGACTTCGGCGACTGCGCCGCCGATACCGGAGTCGACTTCGTCGAAAATCAAGGTCGGGGTCAGGCTGGCGCTGCTGGCGATGACCGACAAGGCCAGACTGATGCGCGCCAGCTCGCCGCCCGACGCGACCTTGGCGAGTGGCCGCGTCGGCACGCCGGGATGTCCGGCGACGAGAAACTCGACATTCTCCATGCCGTAGGACTGGCCCTCGGCGACTGGCTCGAGCGCGATTTCGAAGCGCCCGCCCGGCATCGACAAATCCTGCATCGCGGCCGATACCTCTTTGGCGAGCTTGGCCGCAGCGCGCGCGCGGCCCTGCGACAGTTGCCCGGCCAGCGTCGTGTATTGCCCGTGCGCTGCGGCCGCGGCGGCCTCCAGCCCGGCCAGATCCTGCGCGGCAGTCAGCTCGACCAACTCCTGGCGCCGCAACTCGAGTTCGGCCGGCAACTGCTCGGGGGCGATGCGATATTTGCGGGCCGCACCGTGCAGCGCGTCGAGGCGCTGTTCGACCTCGGCCAGCCGCTGCGGATCCAGATCGATCTTCTGCGCATAGTGGTTGAGCGAGTGCACCGCTTCGCGCAGCTGGATTTCGGCCGGCTCCAGTGCCGCGAGGGTGTCGCGCAGCTCGGGATCGACGTCGGCCAGTTGGCGCAGCTGTTGGACGATCGAGCCCAGCGCCGGCACCAGCGCGCCGTCGTCGGCCTCGCTGAGCACGTGCAGCGCGCCGCGCGCGCCCTCGATCAGGCTGGCCGCGTGCGTCAGGCGACGGTGCTCGGCATTGATCTCTTCCCACTCGCCGGCTTGTGGCGCAAGCTTGTCGAGTTCATTGACCTGCCACTCCAGCCGCTCGCGCTCGCGCTGCAATTCGCGCTCGCGGCCCTGTGCCTCCTGGCAGCGCTGTACCAACTGCTTCCATTGCCGGTGGGCGCCGGCAACCCGGCTCGCCAGCTCGGTGAGGTCTGCGTGGTTGTCCAGCAGCCGCCGTTGCGCGTCGGGGCGCAGCAATTGCTGGTGTGCATGCTGGCCATGGATGTCGACCAGCATGTCACCGGCCTCGCGCAACTGCGCCAGTGTGGCGGGAGTCCCGTTGATGAAAGCACGCGAGCGCCCGGATGCGTCGATTACCCGGCGCAGCAGCACGCCGCCTGTTTCGTCGTGCGGCAACGCATGCTCCTCGAGCCAGTCGGTGAGGCTCGGGTGGGCGGTGAATTCGGCCGTAATGTCGGCGCGCGCCTGGCCGGCACGCACGACGCTGGCGTCGCCCCGCTCGCCCAGGGCCAGCGCCAGGGCATCGATCAGGATGGACTTGCCGGCGCCGGTTTCGCCGGAAAAGACGGTAAAGCCCGCGGAGAACTCCAGCTCCAGGTGGGCCACTATCACAAAATCGCGAATCGAAAGGCTGCGTAGCATGGTGGTTTGACGCCGAGGAGATTAGCCCGGAGTGTAGCCGGAAAACCATGGCGGTAGCATGGCGTCGGGCGCGTGGCGCGCGGCCGTCTCAGGCCGTATCGTCTTCCGAAATATGCTCGTTCCAGTGCAGCTTGCGCCGCAAGGTCGCGTAATAGTTGTAGCCGGCCGGGTGCAGGAAGGTGACCGAGTACTCCGAGCGTTTGACCGCGATGCGGTCTTGCAGGTGCAGCGCATTGAATGACTGCATGTCGAAGTTGGCGCTGACTTCGTGGCCCGCCACAATGCTGATGACGATCTCGCATTGGTCGGGCAGCACGATCGGCCGGTTCGACAGCGCATGCGGCGCGATGGGCACCAGGACGATGCCGGCCAGGGCCGGATGAAGAATCGGGCCGGAAGCCGACAGCGCATAGGCGGTGGAGCCGGTGGGGGTGGCGACGATCAGCCCGTCCGAGCGCTGCTTGTACATCAGGCGCCCGTCGACATCCACACGCAATTCGACCATGCCCGAGAAGCCGCTGCGGTTGACCACCACGTCGTTGAAGGCGAGGGCCCGGTAGATGTTCACGCCAGCGCGCTCGATACGGGCATCGAGCAGCGTGCGGCGCTCCCGCTCGAATGCGCCCTGGAGCATGGTGGGCACGACCTGCAGCATGTCGCCCAGCGGAATGTCGGTCATGAAGCCGACCCGGCCATGGTTGACGCCGATCAGCGGGATGTCGAATGCGGCCAGTTGCCGGCCGATGCCGAGCATCGTGCCGTCGCCGCCGAGCACCACGGCGACGTCGGCCTGCTGGCCGATCTGTTCCGGGGCCAGCGCCGCATAGGCGGACGCGTCGGCGCCAAGCGTGCGCGCGGTATCCTGCTCGAATACCACCCGAAAGCCGCGTTGGCTGATGCAGCCTGCCAACGCCAGCAAAGGGCCGGCGATGTTGTCGGCATTGTATTTGCCGATCAGCGCGACCGTCTTGAAAGGGCTCCCGTTTTTCATGACGCCATTACACCATAAGTCCGTGACGGGAGCTACCGCGCCCGGGCTGCGCCGCGCGGCTCGCGGCGGGACGGCTGGCACGGGCGAAAGCGCACCGGCGCGGCGGGATTCGCGCTACAATTTTTACCTATGCTAGACCAACGTGCGCAAACTCTCCTCAAAACCCTGATCGAGCGGTACATCATCGATGGCCAGCCGGTCGGCTCGCGGACATTGTCGCGTTATTCCGGGCTCGAGCTGAGCCCGGCCACCATTCGCAACGTGATGTCGGACCTGGAGGAGCTCGGCTTTGTCTCGAGCCCTCACACGTCGGCCGGGCGCGTACCGACGCCTCGGGCGTATCGCCTGTTCGTCGACACGATGCTGGCGGTGCATCCGCTCGAAGCGGCGGTGCAGCAAGTCGTCTCGCAAGTGCAGAACCGCCTGCAGCCGGCCTCGCCCCAGCAACTGGTGGCGAGCGCGGCACAGGTGCTGTCGAATCTGTCGCAGTTCGCCGGCGTGATTCTCACGCCCCGTCGCAGCCAGGTGTTCAAGCACATCGAGTTCCTGCGATTGTCCGAGAAGCGGATCCTGTTGATCATCGTGACCCCCGATGGCGACGTGCAAAACCGCATCATCCTGACCGCCAGCGACTACTCGCCGGCCCAACTGGTGGAGGCCGGCAATTACATCAATACGCATTTCGGCGGGTTGGGCTTCGACGAAGTGCGCCGCCGCCTGCGCACCGAACTCGAAGCATTGCGCGGCGATATGACCACCCTGATGCAAACGGCGATGGAGGCAAGCACCGACGTGATGGCCGAAGGCGCCGAGAGTGTGCTGATCTCCGGCGAACGGAATCTGCTGGGCGTCGAGGATCTCTCGTCCAATATGGATCGCCTGCGCCAGTTGTTCGACGTGTTCGAGCAAAAGACCGGCCTGCTGCAATTGCTCGACGTGTCGAGCCGCGCGCAAGGGGTGCAGATATTCATCGGCGGTGAATCGAACCTTGTGCCGATCGAACAGATGAGTGTGGTGACCGCTCCGTACGAGGTCGACGGCAAGGTGGTCGGCACGCTGGGCGTGATCGGGCCGACCCGCATGGCTTACGAGCGGGTCATTCCGATCGTCGATATCACCGCCAAGTTGCTCTCCAACGCGCTGAGCCAGCATTGAGCCGACCTGGCCCGGACCACCGGTAACGCTTGGTTACAAAGTCCGGCCGGCGGTTCGTCGGGCCGTGCGTTAACTTGAGGGTGATCAACTCGTCGTGCCCGATGCGGCATGGTTTGGAGACTCCCATGAAGATGCGGTTAGCAATTTCGGCGGCGCTCGCGTGCCTGATGACTTGCCTGTCGTGGGCGGCGCAGGCGCAAGGGGATCCGCCGGCGAGCATTGCCCGCTTGAATGTCGTCAGCGGGGCGGTGAGCGTGGCGCCCGCCGGCGCCGATCAATGGATCGACGCAAATCCGAATCGTCCGCTGACCACCGGCGACGACATCTGGGCCGACCGTGGCTCGCGTGCCGAGTTGCAGATCGATTCGACGCTCGTGCGCCTGGACAGCCAGACCAATCTCAGCCTGCTCGACGTCGGCGATCGAAATGTGCAACTGAAAGTAACGCAGGGCGCCGTCAATGTGCGGCTGCTCGAATACGACCCCAACCAGCCGGTCGAAGTCGACACGCCTAATCTGGCCTTCGTGCCGCGCAGTGCGGGCGAATACCGTCTCGATGTCGAGCCCGACGGCACCACTGCGGTGACGGTGCGGCGCGGCACCGGTTCGGTCTATGGCGACAACGCGGCCATCTCGATCGGGCCGCGCCAGAGGTTTCGCTTTGCCGGCACCAATCTGCAGTTGCTGGCCGGGGCAGCCGGGCCGGGCTACGATGATTTCGATCGTTGGGCCGCCGAGCGTGATCGCCTCGAGGACAACTCGCCGTCGGCGCGCTATGTGCCGCGCGGCATGGTCGGCTACGAGTCGCTTGACGCCTATGGTGTTTGGCAGACCGATCCGGGCTATGGGGCGGTTTGGGTGCCAACGGTCACGTCGCCGGGCTGGGCGCCTTACCGCGACGGCCACTGGGTTTGGATCGCGCCCTGGGGCTGGACGTGGGTGGACGACGAGCCCTGGGGGTTCGCTCCGTTCCATTACGGTCGCTGGGCGTATGTGCGCGAGCGCTGGTGCTGGGTGCCGGGGCCGGTGAACGTGCGCCCCGTTTATGCGCCGGCCCTGGTCGCATGGGTCGGCGGCGACCACGATGACCACTGGAGCGTGACGCTGGCCACCGGCGTGCCGGGGATCGGCTGGTTTCCGTTGGGCCCGGGCGATGCCTACCGGCCGTCCTATCGAGTCAGCAACACGTATATCGAGCGGGTGAACCGTACGGTAATCATCAACAAGACGATTAACCGCAACACCTACATCACCAACAACGTGTCCCGCACGGTCTATGTCAATCAGCATGTGCATAACGCGATAACCACGGTGCCCGCCGCAGCCTTCGTGCAAGGCCGGCCGGTCGTCTCGAGTGCGGTCGCGATGGCGCCCGGGGCAGCCGCACGCATGCGGGTCGGCACCAGCCCGGACGTCACGCCGGTGGCGCGCAGTGTCATGGGCGACGCGCGCCAGGCGCGGCACGCGCCGCCGCATGACATAGTGGCGCGCCAGGTGCTGGCGCTGCGCACGCCGCCGGCTCCGCATTCGGCATTCGTCTCGAGCAGCGGGGCGTCGGTCAAGCCGCAAGCCGAAGGCCATCCGCTGACACTGAATTCCGCTGCTGCCGGGCGGCCCCGGCCGGTGCGTGAAGGCGTCAAGGTGCTGAGCAGCGTGCCACGGCCGCGACCTGTCGATAACGTTCCCAGACCGGCGGCAGGTCCCCGCGTGCCGGGCGCGCATGGACCGCAGGGAGCGACTCAAGGCCGGCCGCGGCCTGAGTCGCCGCGCGGTGCCGGTGCGCCAGCGCTCGCGCCACGCACGACCGATCCGGCACCGCACGCGCCCTATCCCTCGCCTTCTCAGAGCCCGCGCCCGCTGCACCGGCCGTCGCAGATCGGGCCGAGCGTACCGGAGCGGCCCGCGTCGCCGCCGCGCGCACCGCGACAGCAGCCACGCGACCTGCAGCCATACGGCCAGCAGCCGCACGTCCAGCAGCCGCACGTCCAGCAGCCACACGTCCAGCAGCCGCACGTCCCGCAGCCACACGTCCAGCAGCCGCGCCCAGCGTCGCCGGCATATCGGGAAGGCGCGCACCCGGCGCCGGCGCATGGCGAGCCGCAACGGCAACGTGACGAAAAACGTGACGAAAGGCGCAGCAACTGAGCAAGCCGGCGGCCTGTTGGCAGGGCCGTCGGTATCCCGGATGCGTATAAATTGCAATTTGCGGTAAAGTGAGGCTCATGCATTTCGACCAAGAACCCGTACACCATCATGGCCAGCCCGGCAGGACCGCAGTGCTGCTTATCAATTTGGGCACGCCCGACGCGCCTCGGCCGGGGGCTGTCAGGCGCTATCTGAAGGAGTTTCTGTCCGACCCGCGTGTGGTGGAAATCCCCGCGGCGCTGTGGCAGCCATTGTTGAGACTGGTGATTTTGCCGTTGCGCGGCCGCCAGTCGGCGCACAAATATGCGTCGATCTGGGCGCACAACGGCTCGCCGCTCAAGGTCAATACCGAGCAGCAGGCCGCTGCGGTGCAAAAGTTGCTGCAAGCCAACGATTACGATGTGATCGTCGATTACGCGATGCGCTACGGCAATCCGGGCATTGCGGAAAAAATCCGGCAACTGCGCCACGCCGGCGCAGAGCAAATCCTGCTGCTGCCGCTCTATCCGCAATATTCGAGCAGCACCACGGCAACCGCTTTCGATGCCGCTTTTCGCGTGGCCGGGCGACTGCGCAACCAGCCGGGGTTGCGCACCGTCAAGCACTATCACGATCACCCGGCCTATATCGAGGCACTGCGCCAGCAGGTCGAGGGTTATTGGGTCCAGCACGGGCGTCCCGATTTCTCGGCTGGCGAGCGCTTGCTGCTCAGTTTTCATGGCGTGCCGCGCCGCACGCTCGACCTGGGCGATCCCTACCATTGCGAATGCCAGAAGACCGGGCGTCTGCTGAGCGCCGCGCTTGGCCTGAACGACACGGTGTGTCAGACGACTTTCCAGTCGCGCTTCGGCAAGGCCGAGTGGCTGCAACCGTATACGGCGCCGACGCTGGTTGAACTGGGCAAGACCGGGGTGGGGCGGGTTGACGTGTTCTGTCCGGGTTTTACCTCGGATTGCCTCGAGACGCTCGAAGAAATCAATATCGAGGGACGTCGACAGTTTCTGGCCGCCGGCGGTAAGACGTTTCACTTTATTCCCTGCATGAATACCGCGCCGGCCTGGATCACCGCGCTGGGCGAAATCGCCGCGCTGCATTTGCAGGGCTGGCCGATTCGGCAGCCGGATGCGGCTGCGCTCGAACGCAGCCGCGCGCGGGCCGAGGCGCACGGAGCGCGCGATTGACGGTCAAGATCGATACCAGCCCGGGAGCCGCGACACGCATCGACAAATGGCTGTGGGCTGCGCGCTTTTTCAAGACGCGCAGCCTGGCCACCCAGGCGGTCGACAAAGGGCGCGTGCTGCACAACGGCCAGCGCTGCAAGCCGGCACGCGATGTGAGACCGGGCGACAGGCTGCAGATCGACAACGGCAGCACCCAATGGCAGGTGACGGTGCGCGCCATCGCGGACGTTCGCGGCGCGGCCCTCGTGGCGCAAGCACTCTATGAGGAATCGGAAGAAAGCCGCTTGAGGCGCGCCGAGGAGGGCGAACGGCGGCGCTTATACCGAGAGCCGGCGGCCGTCATCCAGGGCCGTCCGACGAAACGGGATCGACGCCGTATGGTGCGTCTTGTCGAACACGACGAATGAGTGTCGAACGGGGGCCCGGCGAATCGGCCGGCCCAGCCAATCATGAAAAACGGCGTTGACGGTCCCATATTCCGTTGTGCGGGTCGTGACCGCGCCGGATAGACAAATCGTGGCGGTTCCGGCGGTAACCAGCGCGAGCACAAAAAAGACGGCTAGCGGCACTTTCATGGTGAACTCCTTTACCGGTCTGGCTCGCCCACAAAGGGCGCCAGGATTTGGTTTTGATCTTATGCGCGCCATCGGACCGGTACAATAGCGTATTCGTAAGGCGTGTAACCGGATGTTGCCCGCTCGGCATACGGCGCGGTACCCCTTGAAATAGCGCCGGCCACCCCCACTATGCATGCAGCATTGACGGGCTTTTTGCCCGAAAAAGTGCGTGATTCTGACGCATCAGGGCCTTTTTTTGTTATTTGACCGACTTATGAAAGATCAGCACAAGACCTCGGAAGAGCAGGTGAGCCAGCAGGATGCTGCCGCGCAGCAACCCGTTGCGTCGCCCGAGACCGCGTCGGGCGCCTCGGCAGCGACCCTGGAAGAGCAACTGGCGATGGCCCAGGCCAAAGCCGACGAGTACTACGATCAGCTGTTGCGGACCAAGGCGGAAAGCGAGAACGTGCGGCGTCGCGCGCAAGAGGATGTTGCCAAGGCGCACAAGTTTGCGGTGGAAAGTTTCGCCGAGCATCTCTTGCCAGTCGCCGACAGCCTGGAAGCCGCCCTGGCCGACGGCTCGAGCGACGTCGCCAAGGTGCGCGAGGGAGTCGAGCTGACGTTGCGCCAGTTGCTCGCTGCATTCGAAAAGAGCCGCGTCAAGGTGATCGACCCGGTCGGCGCGAAATTCGACCCGCACCAGCACCAGGCGATCTCCATGGTGCCGGCCGATCAGCAGGAACCCAATACGGTGGTGGCGGTGCTGCAAAAAGGCTATCTGATCGCTGATCGCGTATTGCGCCCGGCGCTGGTGACGGTGGCCCAGGGCAAATAAGGGCGTGAGCCTTCGCGGCCGTCCCGCGTCATGCGAATAAGCACGAAAACCCTTGAAAAACGCGGCACGGTACGCATATTTGCGTCAGATTGGCATTGACGGGGCATCCCCCAAACGAACATAGGTCAGGAGAAAGAAAGCATGGGCAAAATCATTGGTATTGACCTGGGCACCACGAACTCGTGCGTTGCCCTGATGGAAGGTCATCAGGTCAAAGTGATCGAAAACGCCGAGGGCGCGCGCACCACGCCGTCCATCATCGCGTACATGGAAGACGGCGAAGTGCTGGTGGGCGCGCCCGCGAAGCGGCAGGCCGTCACCAACCCCAAGAACACGCTGTTCGCGGTCAAGCGGCTGATCGGCCGGCGCTTCGAAGAGAAGGAAGTGCAAAAGGACATCGGTCTGATGCCCTACAAGATCATCAAGGCCGACAATGGCGACGCCTGGGTCGAAGTGCGCGACAACAAATACGCGCCGCCCCAGATTTCCGCCGAAGTGCTGCGCAAAATGAAGAAGACCGCCGAGGACTATCTGGGCGAGCCGGTGACCGAGGCGGTGATCACCGTGCCGGCCTACTTCAACGATAGTCAGCGTCAGGCGACCAAGGACGCCGGGCGCATTGCGGGGCTCGACGTCAAGCGGATCATCAACGAACCGACGGCCGCGGCATTGGCTTTCGGCCTCGACAAAAAAGAGGGTGGCGATCGCAAGATTGCGGTGTATGACCTCGGTGGCGGTACTTTCGACGTGTCGATCATCGAAATCGCCGACGTCGACGGCGAGCACCAGTTCGAAGTGCTGTCGACCAACGGCGACACGTTCCTCGGCGGCGAGGATTTCGACCAGCGCATCATCGATTACATCATCGGCGAATTCAAGAAGGAGCAGGGCGTCGATCTCTCGAAAGACGTGCTGGCGCTGCAACGCCTGAAGGAAGCGGCCGAAAAAGCCAAGATCGAGCTGTCGTCGAGCCAGCAGACCGAAATCAACCTGCCGTACATCACGGCGGATGCGTCCGGGCCGAAGCACCTGAATTTGAAAATCACGCGTGCCAAGCTCGAAGCGCTGGTCGAAGAGCTGATCGAACGCACGATCGAGCCTTGCCGTACCGCCATCAAGGACGCGGGCGTCAAGGTCGGCGATATCGACGACGTGATTCTGGTCGGCGGCATGACCCGTATGCCCAAGGTGCAGGAGAAGGTCAAGGAATTCTTCGGCAAGGAACCGCGCAAGGACGTGAACCCGGACGAAGCCGTGGCTGCCGGTGCCGCGATTCAGGGCTCGGTGCTCTCGGGTGACCGCAAGGACGTGCTGTTGCTCGACGTGACGCCTTTGTCGCTGGGCATCGAAACCCTGGGCGGCGTCATGACCAAGATGATCCAGAAGAACACCACGATCCCGACCAAGCATGCGCAGGTATTCTCGACGGCCGACGACAATCAGCCGGCGGTGACCATCAAGGTGTTCCAGGGCGAGCGTGAAATCGCGGCGCGCAACAAGGCGCTGGGCGAGTTCAACCTGGAAGGTATTCCGCCGTCGCCGCGTGGCACGCCGCAGATCGAAGTGACTTTCGACATCGACGCGAATGGCATCTTGCACGTCGGCGCCAAGGACAAGGCGACCGGCAAGGAAAACAAGATCACCATCAAGGCGAACTCGGGTCTGTCCGATGAAGAGATCCAACGCATGGTGAAGGATGCCGAGGCCAACGCCGAGGAAGACCGCAAGCTGCGTGAGCTGGCCGACGCGCGCAACCAGGGTGACGCGCTGGTGCACAGCACGCGCAAGGCGCTGACCGAATACGGCGACAAGCTGGATGCCGGCGAAAAGGAAAAGATCGAGGCTGCGATCAAGGAATTGGAGGACGAGCTGCGCGGGTCCGACAAGGAAGCGATCGATGCCAAGGTCCAGGCGCTGTCGACGGCGAGCCAGAAACTCGGCGAGAAGATGTATGCCGATATGCAGGCTCAGGCGGGTGCCCAGGGTGCCGCTTCCGAAGCGGCGGGTGCGCAGGCCAAGCAGGACGACAACGTGGTCGATGCCGACTTCAAGGAAGTCAACGACAAGAAGTAGGCATGCATGCGCTGCGCCGCGGTGAAAAGCCGTGGCGCGTGCCGGCCGGGTTCAGGCGCAAGCCCGACCCGGCTTTTTGCCTATGAGGGACGTGCAGTACAAGTGGAACGAATATGGCCAAACGTGACTATTACGAGATTCTGGGTGTAGCGAAAAACGCGAGCGACGAGGAGATCAAAAAGGTCTATCGCAAGCTCGCGATGAAGTATCACCCGGATCGCAATCCAGATAGCAAGGATGCCGAAGAGAAGTTCAAGGAGGCCAAAGAAGCCTACGAGATGCTCAGCGACCCGGAAAAGCGGGCGGCCTATGACCAATATGGTCATGCGGGAGTCGATCCCAACATGGCGGGAGCCGGTGGCGCGCAGGGCTTTGGCGGGTTTGCCGACGCATTCGGCGATATTTTCGGCGATATCTTCGGCGGCGGCGCGCAAGGCGGGCGGGGGCGCGGCGGCCCGCAAGTCTATCGTGGCGCCGATTTGCGCTACAACATGGAGATTACGCTGGAGCAGGCGGCCAACGGCTTCGAGACACAAATTCGCGTGCCCGGCTGGGATAACTGCGAAGTGTGCCATGGCAGCGGGGCGAAGCCCGGCACCAAGCCGGAAACTTGCCCGACCTGCGGCGGCTCCGGGGCGGTGCGCATGTCGCAGGGTTTCTTCAGCATCCAGCAAACCTGCCCGAAATGCCATGGCACCGGGTCGTATATTCCCGATCCCTGTGGCACCTGCCATGGCGTCGGCAAGATCAAGAAAACCAAGACGCTCGAAGTCAAGATTCCGGCTGGTATCGAAGATGGCATGCGCATCCGCCTGTCCGGCAACGGTGAGCCGGGTGTCAACGGCGGCCCGGCGGGTGACCTGTATGTAGAAATTCACATCAAGGCGCACGACGTTTTTGAACGCGACGGCGACGATCTGCATTGCCAGATGCCCATCTCTTTTGCCACCGCGGCCCTCGGCGGCGACATCGACGTGCCGACGCTGCATGGCAAGGCGACGTTTGCCGTGCCCGAGGGTACGCAGACAGGCAAAACCTTCCGCTTGCGCGGCAAGGGGATTCGCGGTGTTCGTTCGAGCTACCCGGGCGATCTGTATGTTCACGTGCAGGTTGAAACGCCCGTCAAGCTGACTGAACCGCAGAAAGAGATGCTGCGCAACTTCGAGAAATCACTGACTGAAGGCGGCGCACGCCACAGCCCTCAAAGCAAGGGCTGGTTCGACCGCGTCAAGCAATTCTTTGAATGAGCGGCGGCAACTCGCGCGAGGCTGGCTTTGCGTTGCTCGACGACAGCAGTAATGGCGCCGGTGCGGCGCGCTCGCGGCTTTATACCGGCCTGATACGTCAGGTAGCGTGTGTCGCGCCGTCCGGTCTGGATGCCGCGTGCGCTGAAGTGCGGGATGCCCTGCGCTCGGGATGCTCCGCCGTCGTCCTGATCGACTATGAGTTTGGTGTGCGCATGCACGGCGCAAGCGCACAGGAGCGACCCGGTCAACTGGTATTTTTGCTGTTCGAACAGTGTCGCGATCTCGAGGCGCACGAAGTCGACGAGTGGCTCGCCGCTCACGACCCGGGGCAGGAGATTTCTGTCGATGGGCCGCCGGCAGCACCTGGCGTTGCCGGCATTGGCGATTTGCAGACCGATACGTCGCGCGACGAATTCGGCATTGCGATCGATCGTATCCAGCAATGGCTGCGCGCTGGCGAGTGCTACCAGATCAATTACACGTACCGCCTGAATTTCGACGCGTTTGGCTCGCCTGTCGCGCTCTACCGGCGCTTGCGGGCTCGGCAGCCGGTGCCGTTTGGCGCGCTGATCATGCTGCCCGACGAGGCCGGCAGTACCGGTCACTCCGCCGGTAGGGCCATCCTGTCGCTCTCTCCGGAGCTGTTCGTGCAACACCGCGACGGCGAACTGACGGCGCGCCCGATGAAGGGCACGGCGCCCGCTCACACCGGCGCGCATGAACAGGAGCGCAACTGCGCGGCGGCGGCCGAGTTGGCCGCCGATGAAAAGAACCGGGCAGAGAACCTGATGATCGTCGACTTGCTGCGCAACGATCTCAGCCGACTGGCCGTGCCCGGATCGGTGAGCGTGCCGGCGCTGTTTTGCGTCGAGCGCTTTGCCGAAGTTCTGCAAATGACCTCGACGGTGCGGGCTCGCCTGCGTCCAGGCACCGGATTTGCCGACGTGCTGCGCGCGCTATTTCCCTGCGGGTCGATCACCGGGGCCCCGAAGTACCGCACGATGCAGTTGATCGAAACCCTCGAGAAAACGCCGCGCGGTCTGTATACGGGGGCGATCGGCTGGCTGGATTCGCCCCGCGAGGCCGGATCCCTGGGCGATTTTTGTCTGAGCGTGGCGATTCGGACACTGGCGCTAGATGCCCCGCGTGCCGATGGAGTGCGCCGCGGGCAACTTGGCGTGGGCGCGGGTATCGTGCTCGACAGCGAAGCCGACAGCGAGTGGGCCGAGTGTCGTCTCAAGGCCAATTTCCTGAGCGCGATGGATCCGGGATTCGCATTGTTCGAGACGATGTACGCCACGCGCGCCGAGGGCGTCCGGTATCTCGATTGGCATCTGGAGCGACTGCAACGATCAGCGGCGTATTTCGGTTTTGTCTGCGATGTGCCGGCGGTGCGCACCGCTGTTGTGGCGCGCTGCAGCGAATTACCCGCAGGCCGCGCGTGCCGATTGCGGCTTGCGTTGCAACGCGACGGCGCCACCACCCTGACGCATGGCGTGCTGACACCGCTACCCGCCAGGCTCAAGGTGTTGCTGGATCCCGCCACGGCTTTGGTCAATGCCGACGCGCTTTGGTTGCGTCACAAGACCACCGTACGGGCCCGTTACGACCAGGCCTGGCGCGCGGCCGAGACGCTGGGCGCCTTCGACCAACTGTTTTTCAATCAGCGTGGCGAGTTGACCGAGGGCGCGCGCAGCAACATATTCGTCAAACTGCGGGGAGCCTGGCTGACGCCCCCGGTGTCGAGCGGCTTGCTGCCTGGCGTCATGCGCCGGGCGGTGCTGGCCGATCCGGCCTGGAACGCGCGCGAGGCGGTGCTCATGCGCGATGACCTGCTCAATGCACAGGCGTTGATGGTCTGCAATGCATTGCGCGGTGCGGTGCCCGCCGAACTCGTGGTGCTGGGCGGCTAGAAGCAGTGGGTCGGTGCCGGGAAGCTGCCCTGCTTGACCGCATGCACGTATGCCTCGACGGCGGCCGCAATGCTCGGCTGGCCTTCCATGAAGTCCTGGACGAAGCGCGGGCGCTTGCCTGGGAACACGCCGAGCATGTCGTGCAGCACCAGCACCTGACCGGAGCATTCGGGCCCGGCGCCAATGCCGATGGTCGGAATCGTGAGTGTCGCCGTGACCTCGGCCGCCAGCGTGGCCGGAATCGCCTCGAGCACCAGCAATTGCGCCCCGGCGCTCTGCACGGCCTGGGCGTCGTCCAGCAGCGATTTGGCTGCCGCGTCATGTTTTCCCTGTACCTTGAAGCCGCCCATCGCGTGCACCGACTGCGGCATCAGGCCCAGGTGAGCGCACACCGGAATGCTGCGCTCGACCAACAGGCGGATGGTTGGCGCCAGCCATGCGCCACCTTCGAGCTTGACCATCTGCGCGCCGGCCTGCATCACCGTGACCGCGCTGGCGTACGCCTGCTCAGGGGTACCGTAGCTGCCGAACGGCAGATCCGCGATGACCAGCGCGGTCTCGCTGCCGCGTGCCACGCAGGCGGTGTGGTAGGCGATGTCGGCGACGGTGACCGGCAGGGTGGTGCGGTGGCCTTGCAGGACATTGCCAAGGGAATCGCCGATCAATAGCGCATCGACGCCGACGCGGTCGAGCAATGCCGCGAAGCTCGCGTCATAGCAGGTCAGCATGGCAATCTTTTCCCCGAGTTCGCGCATCTGTGCCAACCGGGGCACCGTGACCGCTTTGCGGGCAGACTCTTGCAGATAAGACATGATCAACTCCCGAGGGGCCGACCGGCAGCGGCGAAGCCGCCTGCGGTCTCGATAAAAGGAAGACTCAGCGCGTACCCTTGACGAACACTTCCTTGCGTCCGCGCATGTGCTCGATGCGCTCGAGCAGCAAATCGAAATCATGCGCGTTCTCGGCGGGATTCAGGTGTTCGGTATCGATCGTGAGTACCGGCGCCGCCGCGTAATGGTAGAAGAATTCGCTGTAGATCTCGCACAGCGCGCGCAGGTAGGCATCCGAGATCTGCAGCTCCATGGGAATCGCGCGTTTTTGAATGCGCGAGAACAGAGCTTCCGGACTGGCCTGCAGGTAGATGACCAAATCCGGTGTCCGCCGGGGCATCGAGATATGGGCGCTCAGCGCACGATACAGGGCGAGCTCGTCGTCGGCCAGCGTCAATCGCGCGAACAGCGCATCTTTCTCGGGCAGGAAGTCGGCAATCAGCGAGGCGCCGCCGATCTCCTGCTGGGCGATATCGCGCATTTCGTCGACCCGCTCCAGCAGGAAGGCGAGTTGGGCTGGCAGCGCAAAGCGCGCGCTATCGCGATAGAAACGTTCGAGAAATGGATTGCCGGCAGGATCTTCGAGCCGAATCTGGTGACCGCCAAGTTCGGCAAGTTTGCGTGCCAGAGACGTCTTGCCCGCGCCGATCGGCCCTTCGATCACAACGTAGCGGTAGCGTGCCGGTATCGTCTGTCTCATGGTCCCAAGGTCGAAAATGGACTTCGCGCTACTTCGTGTTTGCAGCGCGCTTGTTCGGGCAGCAGCATAGCGCCACTCGTTCGATGCGTTGATCCGCCACGCCCGCGAGCAGGTCGGTGACACGCCCGTGACCAGGAATTTCGAGTTCCGGGCGCAGATCATTGAGCGGCAAAAGGACAAAGGCGCGTGCGGCGATGCGCGGGTGCGGCACGGTAAGATCGGCGTCTTCGATGTGCTCGTCGCCGTACAGCAGCACGTCCAGATCGAGCGTGCGCGGGGCGTGCTTGTATGAGCGCTCGCGGCCGAAATGTTGCTCGATGTCCAGGCACAGCCGCAGCAGTTGATGGGCCGAGAGGCGAGTCTCCAGCGCGACCACGCAATTGTAGTAATCGGCGCCATCGGCGTCGACCGGCGCGCTGTGATACAGGTGCGAGCGGGCCACGATAGTGACGCCGACCTGCTGGGCCAGACAGACCACTGCGTCTTTGAGGGTTTGACGGGCGTCGCCCAGATTGGCGCCGAGCCCTACATAAGCCACCGTCATGAGGAGCTTCCTGTGTCTCGCTGCAACGATGATACCGGTTCGGCGGCATTTTCGCTGGCGTCCCCTTTGTTGCGCGGCCGGCGCGGGCGTCGACGGCGCTTGGCGGCAGCGGCGCCGGCCGAGGAATGCACCAGCAAAGCTTCGCGTGCGGCGTTGTCGCCGGCGATGAAATCGGTCCACCATTGCCCGACTTCCGGCGGCAGTTCACCCGACTCGCAGCGCAGCAAAAGGAAATCGTAGCCGGCACGAAACCGCGGATGCTCGAGCAGGCGGAACGGCGTGCGGCCGACCCGCTTCTCGAGACGCGACTGCAGCCCCCAGATATCCTTCATGTCGGCCGTGAAGCGGCGTTGGATCGCGAGTTTTTCGGTCTGTGCGTCGAGCACGTCGTTCATTGCCAGATGCAGGGCGGGAATCGGGTACTCGCCGCTGGTCTGATAGGCGCGCCATTTTTCCAGCACCAGGTGCCACAGTAGCGCGGCAAAGAGGAATCCGGGCGACACCGGCTTGCCGGCGCGAATGCGGATGTCGGTGTTGGTCAACGCCAGCGCGACGAATTTCTCGCCCATCGGTTGCTCCAGCACGACATCGAGCAACGGCAGCAGGCCATGATGCAGGCCCTCGGCACGCAAACGCTGCACGCAGGGCCAGGCATGACCGCACAGCAGCAATTTGAGCATCTCGTCGAACAGGCGCGCGGCCGGCACGTTGTCGATGAGCGGTGCCAGCGCCTCGATCGGCGCGCGGGTGGCCGGATCGATGCTGAATTCCAGTTTGGCGGCGAAGCGCACCACGCGCAGCATGCGCACAGGGTCCTCGCGATAGCGCGTGGTCGGGTCGCCAATCATGCGCATGACGCGCGCGCGGATGTCTTCCCAGCCGTGGTGGTAGTCGTGCACCGTTTGCGTGGCCGGATCGTAGTACATCGCATTGACAGTGAAGTCGCGCCGGGCGGCATCGTCCGTCTGGGTGCCCCACACGTTGTCGCGCAAGACCCGGCCGCTCTGGTCGGTCACGTGTGTCTTGCGGTCTAGCTCGTCGCGCTTTGGCCGGTGCGCGCCGATTTTCTCGCTGTCCTGCGCATCGACTTGCGCTCGAAACGTCGACACTTCGATGATCTCGTTGCCGAACTGCACGTGCACGATCTGAAAGCGCCGGCCGATAATGCGGGCGCGCCGGAACAGGCGCTGTACCTGCTCGGGGGTGGCGCTGGTAGCGACGTCGAAATCCTTTGGCGCGACGCCCAGCAGAAGATCGCGCACCGCGCCGCCGACGATAAATGCCTGATACCCGGCTTGTTGCAACGTGTCGGTCACGCGTACCGCGTTGCGCGAAATCAGGCCCGGGTCGATACCGTGGGTGGCGTGCCCGATGATGTTGGGCTGGGTCGCGAGCGGCTCGGGCGGATCTTCGGCGTTGTCCTTGCCGAGCAGCCGGTTGATGAGCTTTTTAATCATTGGAACAGCTCGATGATGGGCCAGCCGCGCTGTTGGGCCGCGGTGCGCAAGGTCTCGTCCGGGTTGGTCGCGATCGGATCGGTCACTTTTTCCATCAAAGGAATGTCATTGGCCGAGTCGCTGTAGAAATAACTGCGCCCGAAATCGGACCAGCGTTTGCCGAGTTGGCGCAACCATTGTTCGGTCCGGACGATCTTACCCTCCCGAAAACTGGGGGTGCCAAGGTAGTCACCGCTGAATCTCGCGTCCGGGGTGCCGTCGACAGTCGCCGGCTCGGTCGCGATCAGATGTTCGACACCCAGTTGCCTGGCGATCGGCCGAGTCACGAAACTGTTAGTGGCGGTGACGATGGCACACAGATCCCCGGCGCTCCGATGCTTGTCGAGCAGCGCCAGCGCGGACGGCAGGATCGCGGGGAGGATCACCTCCTGCATGAACTGGTCGTGCCAGGCGTCGAGTTGCGCGCGCGAATACTGAGACAACGGCGCCAGCGCAAAGCGCAGGAACGCCGGCATGTCCAGCGTGCCGGCCCGATAGTCGGCGTAAAACGCTTCATTCGCCTGGGCGTAGGCTATCTTGTCGACGGCGCCGATACGCACCAGGAAACGTCCCCATTCCTTGTCGCTATCGGTCGGCAGGAGGGTGTGATCGAGATCAAAGAGGGCTAGATTATTCATGTGGTGCGATTTTACCCGAAGGCGCCGCGTCATGAGTCGCCGCCGCGCCTTCGCCGGACGACTGGGTCAACATACGTCGTAGCAAGGGAAGTGTGACGGCGCGTTTCTGTTCCAGCGAAAAGCGATCGAGCGCGTCGAGCAGGGCCATCAGGCTCGGCATGTCGCGGCGAAAATGCGTCAGTAAATATGCCGGCACGTCTTCGCTCAAGACCAGTCCGCGTTCGCGCGCCGCCGTCTGCAGTGCCAGCGTCTTGCCGGCATCGTCGAGCGCGGCGAGCTGAAATACCAGGCCCCAACCAAGACGTGTACGCAAATCCTCGCGCACCGGCGCGGCGAGCGGCGGCGTGCTGCCGCTGGCCACGAATGCGCAGTGCGGCCGGGCTCGTACTTCGTTGAACAGGTTGAAAGCGGCAATCTGCTGAGTCGGTGACAGAGCGTCGCAATCGTCGACGCAGTAGATGCGGGTCGCTTCGTCGAAGGCGAAAGCCGCCAGCGGTGTGTGCGGCATCAACAGGCGCGCGGCCTGACTGGCGTGACATAACGCGTGCAGCAGGTGCGTGCGTCCGCAGCCGGGTTCGCCCCACAGGTAGATACTGCGATCGGCGGCCCTGCCGGCGTCGAGTGCGGCGGGTAATCCATCGAGCAGTGCAACGGCCTCGCGGTTGGCGCCGATGATGAAGTTATCGAACGTTGCCGGCGGGGGCGTGCCGAGATCGAGAAGCAGTTGTTGATTCACAGGCGAGTCAGCTTAATTTTTGTAAAAAGTGCTGCTGAGGTAGGCGCGGCGTACCTGCCGGCTGGCTGTCATCAGAATGGCGCTGACGGGCAACGCCAGCAGGACGCCGAAAAACCCAAAGAGCTGGCCGAAGGCCAGCAACGCGAAAATGACCGCCAGCGGGTGCAGGCCGATCCGCTCGCCCACCAGCCTTGGGGTCAGGTAGAAACTTTCCAGCACCTGCCCGATGCCATAAATGACCGCGACCGCCACGAATCCGTAAAAATCACCGAACTGTAGCAGAGCCGCCAGTAAAGCCAGCACCAAACCGGTGCCGAAGCCGATATATGGAATGAAAACCGCCAGGCCGGTGAAAATGCCCACCGGCAAAGCGACATCGAAGCCGGCGATCGCGAGGCACACGGAGTAGTAGATTGCCAGCACGCCCATCACCAGCAACTGCCCGCGCAAGTACTGCGAGAGAACCTGATTGATATCGACGACCATCTCCATGGTGCGCTCGAGCCAGCGACGCGGGATGAACTGCCGTACCCGGCGCAGAATGTCGTGCCAATCGTAGAGCAGGTAGAAGAGCACGAGCGGCACCATGATCAGGTTGCTCACCAAGGCGAGGGCCACATTGCCGCTGGTGCGCAATGAAGCCAGCACCTGCTTGAGAATCGCGTCGGTGCTGCCGGCGAACTGATCCGTGAGAAATTGCTTGATACCGGGGAAATCGAAGCTGAGGTTGATACCCAACTCCG
>JAGXBI010000262.1 GCA_018971155.1 Burkholderiales bacterium | reverse complement strand
TCGACAACGCATCCCAGAAGCGCGGGCTAGAGGCCATCAAGCGCTTTGGCGAGCGCTTGCGCGACTTTCATCCCGATCATGTGCGGGCGGTGGCCACCAATACGCTGCGGGTTGCCAAGAATGCGCCGGAGTTTCTCGCCAAGGCGGAAAAAGCGCTGGGCTTTCCGATCGAAGTGATCGCCGGGCGCGAGGAGGCACGTCTGATCTACGCCGGGGCCTCGCATTCGGTGCCGACCTGCGCCGGGCAGCGCCTGGTCGTCGACATCGGTGGCGGCTCGACCGAATTCATCATCGGCCAGGACTACCAGCCGCTGATCATGGAAAGCCTGTATATCGGCTGCGTCAGCCACAGCCGGCAGTTTTTCCCCAGCGGCAACGTCGACGAGTACGCGATGAAGCAGGCCGAGCTCGCGGCGCGGCGCGAAATACAGATCATCGCCGCCACCTACCGGGAGTCCGGTTGGGCTCAGGCCATCGGCTCTACCGGCACGGCCCGCGCGCTGGCCGAATTGATCGAAGAAAACAATTTCAACGACGATGGCGTCACCGGCCTCTCGCGCGTCGGGCTCGAACGCCTGAAGCGCAGTTTGATCCGCGCGGAAAACGTCAACCGGGCCAAGCTCAGCGGGCTCAAGTCGGACCGTATTCCGGTATTGCCGGGTGGCCTGGCGATCATGCTGTCGGTGTTCAACGAGTTCGATATCGATGTGATGGAAACCACCGACGCCGCGTTGCGGCTCGGCGTGCTGTACGACCTGCTCGGCCGTTCGCATCGCGAAGACATGCGCGCTGTCACGGTCGCGCAATTCATGCGGCGCTACTCGGTCGATCGCGCCCAGGCCGAGCGGGTCGGGCGGCTGGCAAACGCGCTGTATTCGCAGTTTCCCGAGCCGGACGAGGAGTTTCGGGCCGCCCAGCAAGCGTTGCTGCAGTGGGCCGCATCGTTGCACGAGATGGGGCTGTCGATTTCGCACAGCGCTTACCACAAGCACTCGGCCTACATCGGCAGCAACGCCGACATGCCTGGTTTTTCCCGCCAGGACCAGGCGCGCCTGGCAGCGCTGTTGCTCGGTCATGTCGGCAAGTTGGGAAAACTGACCTCGCAGTTCCATGCGCCGGAATGGCGTTTATTGTTTTGCCTGCGGCTAGCGGTGCTTTTTTGCCGGCGTCGCACCGATACGCTGCCAACCAGAATCGAGGTGGCCGAACTGGCCGACGGCTTCGAGGTCAGCCTGTCCAAAGCCTGGATCGACGCCAACCCCCTGACCGACTACAGCCTGACGCGGGAAGCCGCCGAGTGGGAGAAGATTGGCTTGCGCTGTCGGGTCGTCTATCACTAGCGCGCGCAGGCCAGACCGGCGAGGGCGGTGGTGCCGCGTCGCCGTTTCTTCACTTCGCCGGATTTACAGGGTCAGGGCGTCGAGGGCGGCCTGACCGAGGAAATGGCGGGCATAGCGAGGATTGATTTCCGACAGCCTGAACAGCGTCAGAAAATCCGCGGTATTGAAATCAGGGTCCCACGCCGGCGCGCCGCAAATGCGGGCGCCCAGGCGCAGATAACCTTTCATCAGGGCGGGCGGCTCGACCTCCAGATCGGACTGCAGATCGGCAACCGGCAGTGCAATATGGGGCGTGGCGCGATATTCGGGCGAGGTCATCGCGCGCTGCTGCAACCGGGTGTACAGGCTTGCGGCGTAGTGGCCGCCGTCGGCCATCGGCACGCTGGCGCAACCCAGCATCGTCTCGTAGCCGTGCTTTTTCATATAGCCTGCGAGCCCGCTCCACAACGTCATGATCACCGAGCCGCTACGGTAATCCGGGTGCACGCAGGAGCGACCCAATTCAAGCATCTTGGGGCGCAAATGCTTGAAGCGCGACAGATCGAATTCCCCTTCCGCATAGAGCTTGCCGAGCCGTGCGGCCTGATGAGGCGGCAACACGCGATAGGTGCCCACGACCTTGAGCGAGGCCATGTCGCGCACCAGCAGGTGATCGCAGTACTCGTCGTATTCGTCGATGTCCAGACCGGTGGCGCCTTTGAGCGTCGCGCCCATTTCGTCGGCGAAAACACGGTAGCGCAGATGCTGTGCTTCGCGGATCTCCTCGCTCTCGCGCGCCCAGGCGACGATCAGGTGAGGCGGGGTCGAGTCGTCATGGCGCGGTGATACGGGTTTTCTCAGTGTCGGCGCAGGTGCGGCAATGACCACGTTCTGGTGCGGCAAATCGTGCATACAATTTCCTGTATGGCGGCTGTATTGCGCACAATGTAAAAAATCGCAATGTCTATTCCGTGACAATTCCGCGATAATTCAGTGACATGAAAAATCGTTCCAGAACTTCGAGAAAAAATTTTCAATTGCTAAGCATGTCTAAATAGATTTTTCTCGCGCGCTCGGCATGCGCCCGGTGCGCGGGCATTCAAAGCAGGTCCGGCGCAATCACCGCGCGCAGCACGATTTGCCCGTCGTCCTCGCGCTGCCGCGAGGCCAGCCACCAAATGCCGCCTTTCTTGATGCTCCAGTCGCTTTCCTGACCCGCCAGCAACAGGCTCGCCAGACGGCCGAGCGCCGGCTGGTGACCGACCACCAGCACACTGCCGGGGCCTTCGGGCCAGCCGGTGGCCGTCAGCAGCTCCCGCGCGCCGGCGCCGGGAGCGATCTCACGCACGACACGGTAATTGTCGGTCAGCGCTTGGGCGGTCTGAATCGCGCGCTGGGCTGGACTGGCGAGCACCACGGTGCCCTCCGGCAAGCGCTGCCGCAGCCAGGCTGCCGCGCGCATCGCCTGCTTTTGGCCGCGCGGCGTCAGTTCGCGCGCCAGATCCGCGCTTGGCCGGCCGACCAGCGAGTCGGGCAGCGGTTGCGCGTCGGCATGACGCCACAAGATCAAATTCATGAGTGACATGACTGCTGCAAATAACGCTATCTTGACGCCGTTCCGTGGCGTTATGGTGAAACGCGCGCGGAACGTCCCGGCAACGCAAACGTTTCATTGACGCTGCATGTGCTTGCTTATAGAATAGCCCCCTTCGTCGGAGCGTAGCGCAGCCTGGTAGCGCATCTGATTTGGGATCAGAGGGTCGTAGGTTCGAATCCTATCGCTCCGACCACGAAACCCCCAGGGCGCATCGGCCTCGCTTGCCGCAGCCCGAATTTTCCAACGGCATTGCCGGCGATTGTCCCGGATTGCGGCCGCTTGCCTTCAGTGGCGAGCGCAACGCAAGCGTGAGCGACCGGCGCCTTGCCGCGAGTCTTCCATCGCAGGAAAACTTCCGTGAAAACACTCCCCCCCGACCAACTCGACGTGCTGACCGATGCGGCCCGCCGATCGCCGCGCCTGCGCATGAACCACAACCTGCATGCGGAGTTGAGCGATCCGATCCAGCGGTTGGCCATCGCGATGGAGCCGGGCACATATATCCGGCCGCACCGCCACAGGCATACCTGGGAGCTGCTGTTGCCGCTGCGCGGCCGCTTCGCGGTACTTGAATTCGACGAGCAGGGCGCGGTGGCCGGGCGCACCACGCTCGGTGCCGGCGCGGCCGTCGTCGAGACGCCGCCCGATACCTTGCACACGGTTGTGTCGCTCGATGACGGCGGCGTGATTTTCGAAGTCAAGCATGGGCCGTACCGGCCGTTTGTCGACGCCGACTACGCGCCCTGGTCGGCCGAAGCGGATACGCCGCAGGCGGAGGCCTTCATGGCCTGGTGCAGAACGGCCGCCGTGGGCGATCGCTGGCCGGCCTGAGCCGCTTGCCGAACTGGGTCGTCACGGGTGGCCGCAATGGCCACCCGGCGTGCATTCAGGACGCGTTGCCCGCCTCGGCGATGCGCTGTGCGATGTGCGTCAGCGCTTCTTCGACCTGATCCACCAGAATCAGGCACAGGTCACCCGGGGCCAGGCGCGCGAGCGCCATGTCGATGGCGAGGAATTCGCCGCGCACTTCCTCCGTGGCGACGGTGCGCTTGGCATTTTTAAGGCCCTCGCGCAACAGCGCCAGCACCTCCCCGTCGGCACGACCGCGCTGGCACTGATCCTCATACAAAATCACTTCGTCGAACGCGTCGCCCAGAATCTCCGTCTGACGGCGGATGTCGACGTCGCGCCGGTCACCGGCGCCGCTGATCACCGTCACGCGACGCCTGGCGGGCAAGGCGTCGATGGCATCGACCAGCGCCAGAATCGCATCCGGGTTATGGCCGTAGTCGGCGATCAGGGTCGCGCCCCGGTAATCGAACATATTGAATCGACCCGGCGCGGTACCCGCGTCGTTGACGAAAGTCGCCAGCCCGGCGCGGATGGTGTCCCAGTCGAGTCCCAGCGCCCAGGCCGCGGCCGTGGCCGCCATGGCGTTTTCCACCTGGAAGGTGATCAGCCCATTGGCGGTGAGCGGAATGGTGGCCAGCGCCACCCGGTACTCGAGGTGCCCTTCGGCGGCGACGATATGCCCGTTTTCCGCGTACACGACGCGCTTGCCCTGAGCGCGATGGGTGGCCATCACCGGATGATTGCGTTCGCGTGCGAAGTAAATCACCGAACCCGGGCACGAATCCGCCATATTGGCCACCATCGGATCCGCGGCATTCAGCACCGCTGTGCCGTGCGGGGCCACGTTTTGCACGATGACGCGCTTGACCACCGCGAGATCTTCCACGGTGCTGATGAAATTCAGGCCGAGGTGGTCGCCCATGCCGATATTGGTGACGATCGCGACGTCGCAGCGGTCGAACCCCAGTCCCTCGCGCAAAATCCCGCCGCGCGCGGTTTCGAGCACCGCCGCGTCGACATCCGGATGCATCAGCACATTGCGCGCGCTTTTCGGGCCGCTGCAGTCGCCGGTGTCGATGCGCTGCCGCTCGATATAGACGCCGTCCGAATTGGTCATGCCCACGCGCCGCCCGCTGGCTGCCAGCAAGTGCGCGGTGAGCCGTACCGTGGTGGTTTTGCCGTTGGTGCCGGCCACGGCCACCACCGGGATTCGCCCGTCGTCGCCGCTCTCGAACATGGCCGAGATGATCGCCTCGCCCACCGCCCGGCTTTTGCCGAACGACGGACTCAGGTGCATGCGCAGACCCGGCGCGGCATTGACTTCGACGATGCCGCCGCCTTGCTCCTCGAGCGGCTTATGCACGGTCTCGCACACCATGTCCACGCCGCAGATGTCCAGGCCGACCATCTGCGCGGCGGCAATGGCGCGCTCGGCCA
>JAGXBI010000495.1 GCA_018971155.1 Burkholderiales bacterium | reverse complement strand
GGAGTGTGGCCGTATGGCTTTGATGATTACCGATGAATGCATCAATTGCGATGTGTGCGAGCCGGAGTGCCCGAACGACGCCATTTCAATGGGTGTGGAGATCTATCAGATCGATCCCGACAAATGCACCGAATGCGTCGGGCATTTCAATGAACCGCAGTGCCAGCAGGTGTGTCCGGTGGAGTGCATTCCGTTGAACCCGGATCGCGTCGAAAGCAAGGACGCGCTGATGCAAAAATACCTGGCATTGCAAGCCGCCAAGAAAGACGCCTAGCCGGCACCGCTGTCGGCCCAATGGTGCGTTCCCCCTCCACCCGCACGACGATACGCCTGGCGGCTAGCGGCTGCCTTGGCTGTGCAATTGCTGCATGGCCTTTTCCATGTCACCCTTGATCGTCAGCGCGATGATTTCCTGCGCCCGGTTCATCGCTTGATCGATCGCTTCCTGCTCTTCTTTGCGAGGCGGTTTCAGGACGAAGTCGACCACCTGCGGGTTGCCTGCGGGCAGTTGGGTGCGCGGGTGTCCGATACCGATGCGCAAGCGCCAGTATTCGGGCGTCGACAGGTGCGCGCTGATGTCCTTCAGGCCGTTGTGCCCGCCGCTGCCGCCGCCGCGCTTGAGCTTGATCGTGCCGGGAGGCAAATCCAGCTCATCGTGGACCACCAGGATTTCATCCGGCAGAATCTTGTAAAACCTGGCCAGGGACACCACGGCCAGGCCTGATCGATTCATGAAGGTCTGCGGCTCGAGCAGCCAGACCTCCGCGCCTGCGAGGCGAGCCCGGACAGCCAGGCCATGAAACCGCGCCTCGGCACGAAGTGCGGTGCCTGCGTCCTGCGCCAGCGCGTCGACGAACCAGAAGCCGGCGTTGTGTCGGGTGCTCGCATATTCGGCACCGGGATTGCCCAGTCCGACAATCAGCTTGATCATAGCGTCCGATTCAGCAAGTAGTGTGGCGCCGCCGTTGGGTTGAGACGGGGTGACTCCACATAAAAAAACCCGCCGAACCTGTCTGGGCTCG
>JAGXBI010000261.1 GCA_018971155.1 Burkholderiales bacterium | reverse complement strand
CGAGGTCGCATACACCGACGGCGCAACCCACGTAACGCTCGACCGTCTCGATGGCCGCTGGGCTCTGCAGAGCGCGCCCTGGCGCCTGAGGATAGCCTTTCTGCAGTTGGGCACGCTCGACCTGAAGTTGGCCCCGCAGGCGCCCGCCCAGGCGCCTGCGGCGTTGCCGCAACGCCTGACGCTGCCGTTGGCGCTTCGCGTCGACGCGGTGTCGGTGCATCGCCTGATTCTGCATGCGCCGGCGCTGGAGTTGACCGACATCGCGCTGCACGGCGAAACCGACGGCCGGCACCATACCCTGGTGCTGGATAACCTGACGACACCTTATGGCCGGGTGAATGCGTCGATGCGGCTGGACGGCGCGCGGCCGTTCGCACTAAGCGGCGATGCGGCCGTGGCAGGGCGCTACGACACGCATCCCTATCAATTGGCGTTGCATCTGAGTGGCTCCCTCGAGGCGCTGCGGGCCGATCTGAGCGCCAGCGGCGACCGGCTCGCCGGACACGCCACTGTAAGCGCCGCGCCATTCGACGCGGTGCCGCTCAAGCGCGCACAGGTTGCGATCGATCACCTCGATCCGCGCCTTTTCAGCGCCTCCGCGCCCAGTGCCGATTTGTCGCTGCGTGCCGATCTGGCGCCGGTCGACGGCGCATCGACATTGCAGGTGGCCGGGCCGATCAGCGTGAGCAATGCCGAGTCCGGTTCGCTCGACCGGCAGCGCCTGCCGCTCGTGAGCGCGGCCGCCCGCGTCATGCTCGATGCCACGCATCAGGTGCTGACCGACGTGCAAGTGCGCCTGCCCGGCGGCGCTACCCTCACTGGCGGCGGCAAGATCGAGCATCAAGCGCAGACCGGCCGAACAACGGGACAATTCGAGCTTGCCGCCCGTAAGCTCGACTTGCGCGCGCTCCAAGGCAAATTGCCAGCCACCCGGCTGGCCGGGCCGCTGAAAGTCACACTCGATGGCGGCAGCCAGCAGGTCGCGCTGGACTGGCGCGACCCGACCCGGCGCATCCAGCTGGACGCCGTGCTCGATGGCGGCGCGGTGACCTTGCGCAGCGCCCGCCTGAGCGCCGGAGCCGGCCGGATCGACCTGCGCGGCTCGCTGCGCACCGATGCCGGCGGCAGCTACGAGGCGAATGCGGTCATGACGCAGTTCGATCCCGCCGCGTGGTTCGATACCGGCGTGGTTTCGTCGATACGCGCGGGCCAGCCGGCCACGCGCATCAGCGGACAGCTTCAGGCGCGCGGGACATTGCACCCGGCGCTCGACGTCGAGGCCAAATTCGCACTGCGCGACAGTCAATACGCCGGATTGCCGATGGGCGGCGAAGGCACCGTGCGTCTGGCCGGCGGCCGGCTCTTGCCGAGCAGCGCCCAATTGCTGGTGGCGGGCAATCGGGCCCGGCTCGACGGCAGCTTCGGCGCCGCCGGAGATCGCCTGCGAGTCGATGTCGATGCGCCCCATTTGAACCGGCTGGGGTTTGGCCTGGCCGGCTTGCTGCAAGTCCATGGGCAACTCAGCGGCACGCTTGTCCGCCCGGCGCTGCAAGCCGATTTTCGCGCCGAGCAACTCGCGTTCGGCAATCAGCGGCTGGCTCATTTGAGCGGCCGCGCCAATATCGAGGGCGGACTGCATGCGCCCGGCACGAGCCGCCTCGAGCTGACGCTGGCAGGGCGGGATTACCGAGCCTCCCAGGTGGCGCTGAGCAGGGTGGACATCAACCTCGCCGGCACGCGTGCGAGCCACCGGATCCGGGCCGAGTTCGCCGGCACCTTGCGGGGCCAGCCGCTGGCGCTTGCCCTGGCCGCCCAGGGCGGCGTGACCGACCAGCAAGGCCGCCTTGGCTGGGACGGCACGATACAGAAACTGAGCAACGACGGCCTGCCGCGCTTTGCCTTGACGCGACCGTGGCGCGTCAAGGCTGCGGCGCAGACAGTGCAGCTCGGCGCGGCCCACTTCACGCTGGCCGGAGCGTCCGTCGATCTGGGACAGTTCGATTATCGCCAGGGCGAGCTTCGCACGAGCGGGTCGATCAATGCGCTGGACATCGGCAATGTCCTGACGCTGGTCAAAGAGTTCACCGGTACCGCGCCACCGCTGCAAAGCAATCTGGTACTCGACGGCAGTTGGAATCTCGTGCTGGCGAAACAGGCCGACGGCTTCGTGCAACTGGCGCGCCGCAGCGGCGACCTGATGCTGACCGACGGCCGTCGCCAGACCCTGGGGGTGGCCCCGGGCCTGCGCGCGCTGGGGATCTCGGCGCTGCGGGTGCGCGCGGATTTGCACGCCGACCAGGTCGACCTGACAGCGCATGCGGCGGCCGGCAGCATCGGCCAGCTCGATGCAAAGGTGAGCACCGCCGTGCAAATGCGCGACGGTCGCCCAAGCCTGCCTGAACACGCGCCACTGGCTGGCAGCGCCGCGTTCGATGTGCCGAACCTCAATGCGGTCGGCGCGCTGGCCGGACCGCAACTGCTGCTCAAGGGCAGGGCAGCGGCGCGCCTCACGCTCGGCGGCACGGTGGGCAAGCCCCTGCTGTCCGGGAATGTGACCGGCGATGATTTGTCGATAACGATGTTCGATCTGGGCATTCAACTGACCGACGGCACGGTCCGCCTGGCGATGGATCGCAACGCGATCGAATTGAATCAGGTCGAATTCCATGGAGGCGCGGGGACCCTGAAAGCGACCGGTCGCATCGGACTCGAGCAGGCCGACCCGGCGATGAACGCCACTATCGTGGCCGACAAGCTGCAGCTGTTCGCCGCGCCAGACCGGCAACTGATTCTGTCGGGGCAGGCCAAGGCGAGCGGCAATGCCGAACATCTGGCGATCGCGGGCAAGTTCGTGGTCGATCGCGCGCGCTTCGATTTGCCGCCGAGCGGCACGCCGAGCCTGGGCGACGACGTGGTCATCGTGCGCAACAACGGGCAGACGCAAGCGGCGAAGGCGAATGCGGCAGCGCGTGCGGCGCGCATCAGCGAAAAGCCCGCCAATCGGTTCGCACCGCATGTCGATGTCGATCTCGATCTGGGCCGGGATTTCCGTTTCAAAGGGGCCGGCGCGGACCTGCTGCTGCGTGGTTCGATGCATGTGCGCAGCGAGCCGCTCGCGCCGCTGAGGGCCAGCGGCACGATCCAGATCGCCGAGGGCACCTATGAGGCGTTCGGCCGCCGCCTGTCGATCGAGCGCGGACACATCAATTTCACGGGGCCGCTCGATAATCCGGGTTTGTTCATCATCGCGATGCGAACCAACCAGGCGGTCGAGGCGGGCGTGCAGGTCACCGGCACCGTGCGGCAGCCGCGCGTGACGCTGGTGTCGGACCCGAATGTGCCGGATGAGGCCAAGCTTTCCTGGCTGATGTTCGGCCACGGTCCGGAAAGTGCCGGGTTGGGGCAGCAGCAGGCGGTCGCCGGTGCGGCGCTCGCCATGCTGGGCACCGCCGGCGGCAAGCGCATCGTGCAAAATTTCGGCATTGATCAGTTTTCGATTGGCAGCAGCGATTCCGGCTTGCCGGATCAACAGGTCGTCAATATCGGCAAGGCGATTTCGGAGAGCCTGTCGATCGGCTTCGAGCAAAGCCTGACCAGCGCGGCAAGTATCGCCAAGCTGACCTGGCAGCTATCGCGGCGCTGGTCGCTGGTGGCTCGTACCGGTTCGATTTATGGCCTGGACATCCTTTTCAACCGTCGTTTCGACTGACTCATTGAAAATCGGGGCAGGTCAGTCAAGGGATATCATTGCGAAATGATCTTGCGCCGCATTCAATCGGGAGTTGCCATGGGCCTGTTCGCCAGCGTGCTGGCACTGTTCGGCTGCGATCAGCAGCAAATCGACAAGGTGCGGCAAAAAGCGCGCGACGTCGCGGCGGCCGTCAAGCCCGATAATCTGCTGCTGCGTGGCCTGCAGCCGGGGGTGTCTACCGAGGCCCAGGTGCGTGCCCAGATGGGCCGGCCGGAGATGGTGTGGCAAAACCCGGATGGCTCGAAGCGACTCGAGTACCCGCGCGGCCCGGCCGGCGTCAGGACTTACATGGTCGATATCGGTGCCGACGGCAAGCTGTTGGCGATCAGCCAGGCGCTGAGCGCGGAAAACTTCGCGAAGGTGCGTCCCGGCATGAGCGAGGATGAGGTGCGGCGCCTGTTGGGCAAGCCCACCGGGACCGCCGCCTATCGGCTGAAGGACGAGAGCGTGTGGAGCTGGCGTTGGCTCGAGGACGGCGTGAACCAACCGGCACAATTCAACGTGTA
Organism: Burkholderiales bacterium; assembly: GCA_018971155.1. Classification (GTDB taxonomy): domain Bacteria; phylum Pseudomonadota; class Gammaproteobacteria; order Burkholderiales; family Burkholderiaceae; genus Pandoraea. The sequence goes on along the minus strand of JAGXBI010000261.1, from coordinate 1,013 downwards.
TTTCGGACCCGACGGCAAGGTCGCGACGACCTCGCGCTCGAACGATCCGGCCACCGAACGCCCCTGAATCGCCGGGCGCTGGCGCGCCCGCGCGTGGCGATCACTTGACCCGCATGCCGGGCTTGGCGCCGCTGTGCGGCTCGAGGATGTAAATCCCCGGCTCGGCCTTTTCGTTGGCGGACGAGGCCGCCAGGACCATGCCTTCCGACAGTCCGAACTTCATCTTGCGCGGCGCGAGATTGGCGACCATGACCGTCAGCTTGCCGACCAGGTCTTCCGGACGGTAGGCCGACTTGATGCCGGAGAAAACGTTGCGCGGCTTGGCCTCGCCGACGTCGAGCGTCAGTTGAAGCAGTTTGTCGGAGCCTTCGACGGCACGGCAATCGACGATTTTTGCGATGCGAAGATCGATCTTGGCGAAATCGTCGATGCTGATGGTGTCGCCTTCCACATCGGCCGCGGCTTTGGCCGGCGCCTTGTTCGCCGGTGCAGCGGCAGTCGCGGGCGTCGCTTGCAGCGAGTCCCGGTTGGCGTCGAGCAGCATCTCGATTTGCTTGCCTTCGACACGCGTCATCAGGTGCTTATAGGGTGCTACCGGTGTGGCCGAGCTCAACGCGGTGTCGACATCGCGCCAGGCCAACGGGGCAATGTTGAGGAATTGCTCGATGGCCGCGGCGGTGCGCGGCAGCACCGGCTTCAGATAGATGGTCAGCAGGCGGAAGGCTTCCAGGCAAACGCTGCAGGCTTCGTGCAGGGCGCCCGCCTGCGCCGGGTCTTTGGCCAGATCCCACGGCTTGACGTTGTCGACATAGGCGTTGACGGTGTCGGCCAGTTCCATCACCTGGCGCAGCGCCTTGCCGTAATCGCGTGCTTCGTAGTGCTGCGCGATGGCAGGCGCGGCTTCTCGCAATACGCGCAGCAGCGAGTGTTGCATGGCCGCGTCGTCGACCTTGCCGTCAAAGCGCTTGAGCAGAAAGCCGGCGGCGCGGCTGGCGATATTGACGAATTTGCCG
>JAGXBI010000260.1 GCA_018971155.1 Burkholderiales bacterium | reverse complement strand
CGACGCGATGCTCGCCACAAGGGCGTGGCGCAGCCGCGTGCTCACGCTACGGCGCAATCTGTTGCCGGCGCTGCCGGCCTTGCTGTTCCTGCTGGTGTTTTTCGTCACGCCGGTCGCGCAGATCCTGCGCGGTGGCTTCGAAGGCGCCGGCGGCGCTATCGGTCTCGGTCAGTTCGCGCGCATTGTGCACACGCCGGTTTATGCGAAGGTGCTGTGGACGACCTTCTGGATCTCGCTGCTGACGGCGGCCCTGTCGGTGGTGCTCGGCTATCCGGTCGCGTATCTGCTCAGTCGCCTGGGCTCGCGGGCGCGGCAGCGCTGGTTGCTGTGGATCATGCTGCCGTTCTGGACCAGTTATCTGGTCAAAACCTATGCGTGGATGCTGCTGTTGTCGAAAAGTGGTGTTTTATCCACGCTGGCGTTAGGCCTTGGCCTGGTCAGCAATACCAGCGGTGTCGTTCCGTCGCTCACTGGCGTGCTGATCGGTATGGTCCACGGCATGCTGCCGTTGGCGGTGATGACCATGCTGCCGACCATGCGGGGCATCAGCGATCAACTCGTGCAGGCCGCGCAAACGCTCGGGGCCGACCGGGCAATGGGATTTTTTACGGTGTTCTTGCCGTTGTCCGCACCAGGCGCCGCGGCCGCCGGCCTGCTGGTGTTCATCACCAGCCTGGGTTTCTTTATCGTGCCGTCGCTGCTGGGCACGCCGCACCAGACGATGATCGCGCAACTGGTGATCTCATCGGTGCTCGACCTGTTCGATCTGCATTTTGCCGGCGCGCTGGCCACCGTTCTTCTGCTGTGCGCGCTGGCGGTGTTCGTCGTCTACGACAAGCTGGTGGGCCTGTCCTCGCTCAGCGGCGAGGCGCCACGGCGCGCGGGACGTGGCGGCGGCCGGGCGATGCCGCTGCTGATCGGTGCGGGCCGACTGGCCGGCTTGCTGCCGGGCGGCGCCCGGGTGCGCGAGGCCGACGCCGTCGGTCCGCTCAAGGTGATCTGCGCGGCGGTGGTGGCCGCGCTCGTGTTGCCCGTACTCGCGGTGATCCCGGTCGCCTTTACGCGCAGCGCATTCGTTGCCTTCCCGCCCAAGCTGTTCAGTCTGAAATGGTTCGTGAAGTTCTTCACCTCGGACGTCTGGCAAAGTGCGCTGATCCGCTCGTTTGAGGTCGGCCTGTCGACCGCGCTGCTGGCGCTGCTCCTGGGTTTTGGCGCAACGCTGGCGCTGGCGCGTCTGGCGCCGCGCTGGGGCAAGCCGATGTTCGCGTTTTTCATCGCGCCGCTGATCGTGCCGCGCATCGTGATTGCCGTTGGGCTGCTGTATCTGCTGGCTGACCTGCATCTGGTCGGGACCGACCTGGGTCTCGTCCTCGGTCATACCGTGCTGGCCCTGCCTTATGTGGTCGTGACGCTGGCCGCGGCGTTTCGGGCCTTCGACTGGCAGCTCGACGATGCCGCGACGATTCTGGGCGCATCGCCCGTCGCCCGTCTTCGCACCGTGCTGCTGCCGCTGCTGCTGGCGAGTCTGGGGGCGGCATTTCTGTTTGCGTTCATCGTCTCGTTCGACGACCTGACGATCGCGATATTCGTCAGCGGCGGCATCAAGACCACCTTGCCCAAGCAGATGTGGGACAGCATCCAACTGGCCGTCACGCCGACCCTGGCCGCGGCGGCAACCTCGCTGGTAGTGCTCGTCGCACTGCTCGTTTCGGTCTTCTCCTTCTTCAAACGTCAGAGTCGGTAATGCATCCTTACCCGGACTATTTTCCGCGGCGCTATGCGGCGGACCAGCTTGACACCGCGCCGCTGATTTACGCCGGACTATCGGCCGATACCGAGCGTCCGATCGTCGCATTCGACGGCCAGGCCATCGCCAGGTCGGCTTTGCGGCAACAAGTCGCCGGCTGGCAGGCGTGGCTGCGCGCGCGCGGCTTGCGCCGCGGCGACCGTGTCGCGGTCATGCTCGAGAATAGCCCAGAACAGATCGCGCTGATCTACGCCTTGATACTCAGCGGGCTGGTTTGGGTGCCGGTCAACACGAAGCTGCGGGGCATGGGGCTGCGCTATCTGATGGAGCATGCCGAGCCGCACCTGCTGGTCAGCGAGGCGGCCTTCGATGCGGTGCTCGACGAAGCGGGTGTGCAGCCCGCCGGGCGGGCGCGTCTGCCGCGGGCGGCGGCACAATTGCCGCCAGATGCTTCGATGGTTGGGCCGGCCGCGGGTCATGACGATCCGCTGTGCATCATCTACACCTCGGGCACCACCGGGGCGCCAAAGGGCGTGATCTTCACCCACCGGATGATGCGCATCTCGGGTGAGGCGGCGCTACGGGTGGCCGATGCGCGTGCTGGTGATCGGCTGTTCCTGTGGGAGCCGCTGTGCCATATCGGCGGGGCGCAGATGTTGCTGCTGCCATTTCTGGAAGACGTGGAATTGCATGTCGTGAGTCGCTTTTCCGCCAGCCAGTTCTGGTCGCAGTTCACGCGTGCACGAGCGACGCAACTGCATTATCTGGGCGGCATTCTCGACATTCTGATGCGCCTGCCGGCCGATGCCCAACCGGCCGAACACACGCTGCGCGTCGCCTGGGGCGCGGGGGTGACGGCCGGTGCCTGGCACGCGATTCGCGAGCGCCTGAAGTGCGAGTTGCGCGAGTGCTATGGCATGACTGAATGCTCCAGCTTCGCTACGCTCAACGACACCGGCAAACCCGGTTCGATCGGACGCCCGCTGCCATGGCTGCGGCTCGAACTGCTCGATGACGAGGGCCACGAGGTGCCGCCTGGACAAAGCGGCGAGATTGTTTTGTCGAGCGACGTCGACGGCGTGTTTCTGGCGGGCTATCTTGACAATGAGGCGGCCACGCGCGCGACGCTGCGCGGCGGCAAGCTCCACACGGGCGATGCGGCGCGGCGTGATGCCGATGGCGACCTGTTCTTCGTGGGGCGGCGCACCGACAGCATGCGCGTGCGCGGCGAGAACGTGTCTGCCTGGGAAATCGAGCGAGTCTTCGCGGCGCATCCGGCAGTGCACATGTCGGCCGCGCTGGGCGTCGCGTCCTCGGTCGGCGAGCAGGAGATATTGCTGTGCGTGCAGTTTCGCGACAATGCCGCGGCTGACTGGCCGGCGCTGGCCGAGTGGGCCGCGAGAGCCCTGGCCAGTTTCCAATTGCCCCGCTATTATCGGCGAGTCGAGCATTTCGAAACGACACCGAGCGAGCGCATCAAGAAGCACTTGCTCTCGCGCGACATCGACGACGCGTGGGACCGGCTGGCGCGATAGAGCGGGCTCGGTACCATCCTGTATTTGTCGTCGGGCTGGAGGTCACGAGGCACGGCGGATGCGCGAAACAGAATTATCGAATAGAAATAATATTTGTCGATGTGAGATAATATCTGCCAAGCCAACTTCTCGCGTGCCGCCATGGTGACCAAAGCCAAGACACCTTCCGCCAAGTCAGTCGAACCTGGTGGCAAAGGAATTGCGCCGGTAGACCCGGCACTGACCGAATCGTCGCTGTATGTGCAGTCGGTCGAAAAGGCGATGAAGGTACTGACGGCATTCGACGGGACCAAGCGGCAACTGACGCTATCGGAGATCGCGGCACTGACGGGTTTCGACGTCAGCACCGCGCAGCGCTTCACCTATACGCTGACCGTGCTCGGCTACCTGAGCAAGGATGCCGAACGCAAGACTTATGAACTGTCGCCGCGCCTGCTCGATTTCACCTATCACTACCTGACCTCGAGCGAACTGGTCAGCCGCGCGGCACCTTACCTGCAGCAACTCGGCGCGGAAACCGAGGAAGCCACCAATCTGACCGTGCTCGATGACACCGATATCGTATTCGTGCTGCGCATCGTCAGCCGCAATGTGTTCAATGCCAACGTGATCGTCGGCTCCCGCCTGCCTGCCTACTGTACCGCACCCGGTCTGGCCATCCTCTCGACGCTGCCCGACGCCCAGGTCGACGACATTCTGGCGCGCACCCACCTGGTTGCGCACACGCCCTCGACCGTGACCAGCGTGAAGAAGATCAAGGAGCGGCTGGCTCTGATCCGGCGCGCCGGCTATGCGCACACCGAAGACGAATACTTCATGGGCGATATTTCCACTGCGGCACCGATCCGCGGATCCCATGGCCGGGGCATCGGTGCCGTCAATATTGCCGTGGCCCGCCCGCGCTGGAACGCCGAGCGAGATGAGCGCCGCTTTGCGGATCTCGTTATTTCGACGGCCTCGGCCATTTCCCAGCATCGTCGATTCGAACAGGGATGAAGCTTGCGTTGCTCCAGTTTGAAATGTAGTATGTGATATATCAAAAGAAATGCGACATTCAAACTGGGAGACAAGGCATGAAGATCTGCATCTATGGTGCCGGCGCAATCGGCGGCTATATGGGCGCGAAACTGGCGATGGCTGGCGCCGACGTGAGTTTCGTGGCGCGTGGCAAGCATTTGGCGGCCATGCAGGAGCGCGGCGTGCGGCTGAGGGAGGAGGGCGTGGAACACACGGTGCCTGTGCGCTGCACCGACAATCCCGCTGAACTTGGCCCGCAGGACTACCTTCTCATTACCCTCAAGGCGCACTCGGTGCCGGCCGTGGTCGATGCCATGCAGCCGCTGCTGGGACCGGATACCGCAGTGGTGACCGGCATCAATGGCATCCCGTACTGGTATTTCCACGAATACGGCGGCGACCTCGCCGGCACGGTGCTGCAAAGCGTCGATCCGGATGGCAAGCAATGGCATGGGCTGGGTCCGCAACGGGCGATTGGCTGCGTGCTTTATCCGGCAACCGAGATCGTCGAGCCCGGCGTGATCAAGCATGTCTACGGCAAGAAATTCCCGATCGGCGAGCCGAGCGGGGCGCGCACGCCGCGCGTCGAGCGATTGCACGAAATCATGACCCGCGCCGGCCTGGAAGCGCCGATTCGCGAAGATATCCGCGACGAAATCTGGCTCAAGCTGTGGGGCAATCTCTGCTTCAATCCGATCAGCGCACTCACCCGGGCGACGCTCGATGTGGTAGCGACGGAACCGGCGCTGCGCGCATTGGCGGTCCGCATGATGTCCGAAGCCAAGGACATCGCGGTTCGCTTCGGCGCGTCGTTCCGCGTCGACATCGAACGTCGCATCAACGGCGCGGCGCGCGTCGGCGCCCACCGCACGTCGATGCTCCAGGACCTGGAAAGCGGGCGGCCGCTCGAGATTGACGCGTTGATCACCGCAGTCCAGGAGATGGGCCGTCTGGTGGGGGTGAAGACGCCTTATATCGACATGGTCCTCGG
>JAGXBI010000259.1 GCA_018971155.1 Burkholderiales bacterium | reverse complement strand
CGGTTATGGACTGCAGCGCGCGGCGGGCTGGCACGCCGCCGCGCGCTCGAAATTCTCACGCCTGCGCGCGCGCCGCCTCCAGGTGTTTGGCGAAGGTTGCCGGATCGGTATTGGTGCCGCATAGCAGCACGCCCACCCGCTTGCCGGCCAGCGGCTGGCGCAACGGCCCCAGCAGCGCGGCGGTGGCCGCGGCGCAAGCCGGCTCGACCGCCAGTTTCAGTTGTTCGAACAGGCACAGCATGGCGTGGCGAAGCGCATCGTCGGACACGGTCACCAGGCGGTCGACGTGCTTGTGGCACAGCGCGTAGCTGTACAGCTCGGTATGCGGCGCCATCAGGCTGTCGGCAATACTCTGCATCGGCCCCATTTTGATCGGCCCGCCGGCCGCGAAGCTGCGGCTCATTGCATCGGCGCCCTCGGGTTCCACGCCGAATACCTGGCAGCCTGGCGAGAGCGCCTTGACAGCGGTCGACACGCCCGCCATCAACCCGCCGCCTCCCACCGGAATGATGACGGCATCGAGTTCGCCGGCCTGCGAGAGCCACTCGTGGCCGAGCGTGGCGGTACCCAGCACGGTGCGGTAGCCATTGAACGGATGCACGAAAAAGCGCCCCTCGCGCGCCTCGATCTCACGCACCGTCTCGAACGCCTGCTGGCCGTTTTCGGCCAGCACCACCTCGGCGCCGAATTGCCGGCACAAGGCGACCCGCGCGGGGCTGGCGGTCTTGATCATCACCACCTTGGCGCCGATGCCCAGCCGCATCGCCGCATAGGCGACCGCCACCGCATGATTGCCGGCCGACACGCAGGTCACGCCCGCGGCGCGCGCCGCATCGTCGAGCGCCAGCAAATTCGAAAATGCGCCGCGTGCCTTGAACGTGCCGCTGGCCTGCAGCAGTTCGAACTTGAAATTGATGGTCGTGCCGTCGAGCGATGCAAAGTCGGCTTTATCCATCACGGGGGTGGCGCGCACGTAAGGCGCCAGCAATGCGTGCTGGTCCGCGATGGCTTCGCGAGTGGGAACAGGCTGATTGTCGATTTCGTTCATGGGCGAAGAGGAGGGAGCATCCGGGAGACTTGCGGGGTTCGGGTGCCGGCCACCGCACGAGGTGACCGGCATGGGGCGATGGTCCGGGCGCGATGCGCCGGATGCACCGCGTTATTGCGTGCTCATGCTGCGAATGACCTTGCGCAGAAAGCCTTCGCATGCCTCGATCTGTTCCAGCGCGACGAATTCATTGGGCTTGTGGGCCTGCTGAATGTCACCGGGGCCGCACACCACGGCCGGCACGCCGGCTTGCTGGAACTGGCCGGCCTCGGTGCCATAGGCCACTTTCCGCTTGTCGGTATCGGCCGTCAACGCACGAACCAATTGGGTAATCGCGGCCTGCTCCGATGCGTCGAGCGACGGGGCGGCGGCGACCGGCGTCAACTCAATCCTGGCATCGGGGTGCTCGCGCTGCATTTTCGGCAACAGGGTGCTGTGTGCGTAGTCCTGGATGCGCGCATAGATGGACGGCGCATCGACGCTCGGCAGATTGCGGTATTCGAAGGTGAACTCGCAAAAATCGGGAATCGTGTTGAGTGCGATGCCGCCCTTGATGACACCGGTTTGCGCGGTCGTGAAAGGCACGTCGAAAGCCTCGTCGAACGGCCCGTTGGCGCGCAGTTCGTCGGCGACGTCGCGGATATAGCAGATCAGGCGGGCAGCGTATTCGATGGCATTGACGCCGTGCGGCGTGAGCGAAGAATGTGCCGCCTTGCCGTGCACGCAGCAGCGATAGGCATTGATGCCTTTGTGCGCGACGATCACGCGCATGGAGGTTGGCTCGCCGACGATGCAGCCGTCGGGCTTGATGCCGCGCGCTTTCAAGTCGGCCAGCATGACCGGCGCGCCGACGCAGCCGACTTCCTCGTCGTATGACAAGGCGAAATGCAGCGGCTGTTTGAGGCTGGCCTTTTGCATCTCGGGCAGCAGCGTCAGGGCGGTGCCGATAAAGCCCTTCATGTCGCAGGTGCCGCGCCCGAATAGTTTGCCGTCCCTGACCACCGGGGCGAACGGGTCGGAGTCCCAGGGCTGACCGTCGACCGGCACCACGTCGGTGTGGCCGGACAGCACAATACCGCCTTGCGTATTGCCGTTTGCCGCCGGCACGGTGGCGAACAGGTTGGCCTTGCGGCCGGTGGCGTCGTAGCTCAGGAGCGCCTCGATGCCGGCGCCGCGCAAATGGTCGCGCACCAGCTCGATCAGGCCCAGGTTGGATTCCCGACTGGTGGTGTCGATGCTCACGAGCTTCTTGATCCAGTCCAGCGAGGCGGGGGTGTTTGCGGCAGAAGTCATTGGAATCGCTCCGTTGTCGATCGGATCATCATAGCCCGGATTGCTTTATATGTGAATTAGTTGCGATCCCCTTCGGCCGGTTGCCGGCCGGCGAGCCTTTACGGCGACATCGGTTAACCGTAATATACACGCGTTTATAACGGTGCTTTTTACCAACGTCGGCCTTGGGCCAGGCGGCGGGTGCACGCTTTTGCAGGTAACCGGGAGAGACTTTCGATGAGACGTTCGCAGTTATCGCACTGGGCAGCCGCGCTGCTGCTGGGTGCCGGACTTTGGTGTGCAGCGGTATCGGCCGAGGCCGCCGATACATTGCGAGTGGCCTACGCGGGCTCGATGGGCGTGGTGATGGACCGCTTCATCGGTCCGGCGTTCGCCAAGGCCAATGGCGTGCAGTACCAGGGCATCGGGCAGGGCGCCTATGGGCTGGCGCGCCGGTTGGAGGGCAAGCTGCTGCAAGCCGACGTGTTTGTCTCGATTACGCCGGGGCCGATCGATATCCTGAAAAAGGCCGGCATGGTGGGCACCGCGCAGCCGGTGGCCAGCACGCAGATGGTCATCACCTATAGTCCGAAGAGCAAATTCGCCCCCGCGCTGGAAGCCGCCGCGCGGGGCGAAAAGCCTTGGTACGAGGTGCTGACCACACCGGGGCTGCGCTTTGGCCGCACCGACCCGGCTACCGATCCGCAGGGACGCAATATCATTTTCGCGATGCTGTTGGCGCAGCACTATTACAAGCAGCCCGGGCTGGCCCAGCGGATTCTGGGGGGCGACGAGAACCGTCAGCAGATTTTCGCCGAGCCGTCGCTGCTCTCTCGCCTGGAGGCCGGCCAGCTGGACGCCTCCTCCGGGTATCTGAGCGCGGCACAGTCGCATCATTTGCCCTACATCAAGCTGCCGGACGAAATCAATCTGAGCAATCCGGCCATGCAGGCGAACTGGTACGACAGCGCGCATTTCAGCATCAAACTGCCCAACGGCAAGACGAGCGAGCTGAGCACGCAGCCGCTGGTGTTCTATGCGGTGGTGCTCAACGACAGCAAGCAGCACGTGCTGGCGGAGAAATTCGTCAAATTCCTGCAAAGCCCGGCGGGCCAGAAGATGCTCGCCGAGCATGGTTACAGCGCGCCGAAGGGCGGTCCGATCTGAATCGGCCGATGTCTTAAATAATCGGGCGGGCCGGTTCGGATTTGTGTATCCTCGGCGTCGTTCGAGGCATACCGCGAGGGTAAGGGTTTCATGAGCGCGCAGCTTGATCTTCACGTGTCCGATGGCCTGCCGCGCGCGCGCGCGCCGGCACTGCTCGGCGCGCTCACCCTGTTGCTGATTGCCGGGCCGTTCATCGGCCTGGCTTGCGTCACCCCGTGGCGCGATTTTCACTTCTTTCCGGGCGATACCCGCGCAATCTCTGTGTCGCTGGTCTACAGCCTGGTATCGCTCGGGCTGATCGTCGGGCTCGGCACGCCGTTGGCATGGTGGCTGGCGCGTCACACATTTCGCGGGAAATGGCTGCTCGAGGCCATCATTTTGCTGGCCTTGCTGACCCCGCCGCTGGCCATGGGCATTTTGCTGGCTACGCTTTATGGTCCTTACGGGCCGGCCGGCAGCCTGGCCGCGCGCGCCGGCATCGAGCTGACCAATTCGGCGCCGGCCTTCATCCTGGCGCAGTGCTATGGCGCGTTGCCCTATTTCGTGGTCGCGGCGCGCGCCGCTTTCGAAGGGGTGCCGCGCGAGCTGGAGCACATTGCGCTCACGCTGGGCAAGACTCCCTGGCAGACCTTCTGGCTGGTCAGCATGCCGCTGGCCCGTCTCGGACTGGCCGCGGGAATCGCACTCGCCTGGGTGCGCGCGCTTGGCGAATTCGGCGTGGTCCTGATCGTGGCCTACTACCCGCAGGGCATCCCGGTCAAATTGTGGGTGAACCTGCAGGATATCGGGCTGCCGGCAGTGTATCCGCTGCTATGGGTGTTTTTCCTGGTGGCGATGCCTCTGCCGCTGGTTCTTGGCTTGGCCTCACGTCGTCAGCGTCTTTTCTGAGCATGCGTATCGACTACCGTATCGATCATCCCGTGCGGCTCGAGGCCCGTTTCGACGTCATCGGTTTTACCGTGCTGCTGGGGCAAAGCGGCGAGGGCAAGACAACGTTGCTGCGTGCAATCGCCGGCCTGTTGCCCGCGCAGGGCGAGCCGTTCGGCGGCATGCCGCCGCAGCACCGCGCGATCGGTTACCTGCCGCAAGGCTATGCGCTGTTTCCGCATTTGCGCGCCTGGGAGAACGTCGCCTTCGCCCTGTCCGGACCGCGACGTCGAGCCCAGGCGCTCGAATTGCTCGCACGCGTACAGCTCGCGCCGGTGGCCGATGCCTATCCGTCGGCGCTATCGGGCGGGCAGCAGCAGCGCGTGGCGCTGGCCCGAGCGCTGGCCCGCAAGCCGCAACTGCTGCTGCTCGACGAGCCGACCTCCGCGCTCGACGCGGCCACGCGCGACGAAGTGATGGCCGAGCTGATTTCCGAGACGCATGACTTCGGCCTGCCGACCCTGGCGGTCAGCCACGATCCACATCTGGCGGTGCTGGCCGATCACGTTGCCGTGATGAGCGGCCGACGCATTGCCCAGGAGGGTGCGCCAGCCGATGTGCTGGCGCGGCCCAATGGCGTGGCGGTGGCGCGTTTGCTGGGACATCGCAATTTATTTACCGGGCGCATCGAAGGGCATGCGCCGCAGGCGGGCGTCACCCGCCTGCGCTGGGAGGGCGCCGGCGCGGCGGTTCTGCATATCCCGCTGCAGCCCGACCTGACTGTGGGGCAGATGGTGCACTGGATGATTACGCCCGAGGCGATGCAGCTCGAGGCGAATACTTCGTCGGCCAATGAAAATCGCTTACCGGCCCGCGTGGAGAACCTCCTGAACCTCGGCGGACGCTATCAGGTGGCGCTACGTTGCGGCACCGAGCA
>JAGXBI010000258.1 GCA_018971155.1 Burkholderiales bacterium | reverse complement strand
AAAAATTCTGGATGCCGAACGGCATCATGTAGAACCCGAGCGACTGGAACAGCATGGTGCTCATCGAGAACGACAGCTGCCGCGAGTTCATGTGATTGCTGAAGTGCTGGCTGGCGGTATGGAACACGTGCGTGACGCCGGTCTCCCACGATACCGCCACGCCGGTGATCACGATCGCCAGCACCATCAGTACGTCCTTGAGCACCGCGATGTAGGCCGACGCCCGCACGCCGGAAATGGCGATGTAGGTAAATGCCAGCGCCGCGGCGATCAGTATCAGATACAGCGGCTGGAAGTCCCATCCCAGCCCTTTGAGCGCGGCGACCAGGCCGGTGAACTGCAATTGTCCCCAAGGCAATAGAAACAGAATCGCGGATGCCGCCACGACGATCTCCAGCACGCGGCTGCGATAGTGCCCCTTGAACAGATCGGGCAGCGTGATGGCGTTGAAGCGCTTGCCCGCCTCCCAGATTTTGGGGCCGATGAAATACCCTATCGGATAGGCGAGCAAAATGTAGCCGAGGAACCAGATGCCGTATGTGGGCCCTTTGGCGTAGATACCGCCGGGAAACCCGACCATCGTGCCGATGCTGTAGATTTCACCGGCCGCGAGGAAGAAGACCAAATAGGCGCCGAACTGGCGCGATGCCACGAAAAAGTCATGCACGCTTTGTGCGCCGTGTCCCTTTTTCGATCGAACTGCCAAGTAAATGGAGAATAAGATGAAGCCAAGAAAGACGATGGTCGACATGGCAATACGCTCCTGGCGTTAGGTGTTTTGCGGGTCGACGTCACCTGCGCCACCGTCGAACAGACGCCAGCACAGCAAGAGGCAGACGGAGGTCAGCACGAACCAGGCGAAGATCCATGCGTAAATGAAAGGTACGCCGAGCACCGTCAGGTCGACCGACGAAACCCACGGCAACAGGCCAATCACGCCGATATAAGGGATGCCGATGCCAATCAGGAATTTGAGCATGTTGTCTCCGCTGGTTGTCAGGTTTTCTGTTTTGTGTTTCGAGCGCAGTCGCGCATCGGGGATGCCGGTTGTGGCACGCGCCGCGCAAGGGACGCGCGGCGCGGTCGCTCGCGGCGATCGGCTCGATCGATCGTCGCGGTGCCACAATGTCGTGCCTGGCGGCACGTCGATGCGGTCCCTTGAGTATGCGCAAGCAAAAAAGGGCGGGATAGTACCAGTTGATGCGAGTCGATTGGTCCACTGGGCTAGCCGCGCGACGGCACGCGTGCTATAGTCGACCGCGTTCATGCGGGTGAGTGGTCTGTCTTCATCGCCCGGTCTGTTTTGCTTCAGTGTGTTTGCGAAGTCCCCCCCGCGTCAAATCCGTCTCGAAAATTGGCGTATCGGGAGACTTTTGCTGCCCGCTTGCCAATGTACGGATTTGCCGATGCCACCGCCGTCAAGCACAGCCCTGTCTCGCCCTTCGTCGAAACAACTCCTCTGCGTCCTGCTCGGATTGGCAGTCATCGCCGTGGCTCCCCGCGGCATCGAATATCTGTCGGGCCGCACCGCAGTGCCCACCGACGATGCGCTCGACGCCAGCGGCGACGCGTCATCGGCGGCAAGCGATGCCGCCGCGCCGCCGCCCGCCTCGTCGCCGGCCCCAGCACCCTACGTCACTCGCTCGATAACGATCGAACGTTCGTTCGACAGCGCCGCGCTCAAGGCTGGCGTCAGTCCTCAAGTGGCGGCCTCGCTGGTCAAGGCTTTTTCGACCAGGATCGATTTCCGTCGCGACCTGCAAAAGGGCGACAGTTTCACGCTGGTGTTCAAGCGCGGTGCGGGCGATGACGGCAATGAAGCAGCCGAGGGCAAGCCGGTCGCTGCAAAGATCGACCTCGGTTCGACCACGCACACCATCTACTGGTACCGCAAGCCGGGCGGAACCGGGGGCTATTACACGTTGAATGGCAACAGCGCGGTGCCTGCCTTTTCCCGCTATCCGATTGCCTTTACCCGCGTGTCATCGCCATTCTCCCTGGCGCGTTTCGACCCGGTCCTCAAGCGCGTGCGTCCTCACGACGGCGTCGATCTGGCTGCCCCGGTCGGCACGCCGGTGCATGCAACCGCCGCTGGCCGTGTCAAGTTCGTCGGCTGGCAGCGCGGGTACGGCAAGGTCGTCATACTACGCAATCCGAATGATTTCTCGACGTTGTTCGCTCACCTGTCCCGCTTCGCGCGTGGCCTGCACAGCGGCGAGACGGTGCGCCGCGGGCAGGTCATCGGTTACGTGGGAGAAACCGGCTGGGCGACTGGGCCGCATCTGCACTTCGAATTACGCCGCGACAATGTGCCGGTGAATCCGCTGACTGCGCGCTTGCCAGTCGAACACCGCCTCAAGGGCGCCGACAAGGAGCGCTTCGCAAGCCAGGCGCAGGCGCTGTCATCGCTTCTGTCGTCCTGAGCCGAGGCGTCGGCGCAACCGCCGGCGCCACGTGGCCACGGCCCGGTTCGATCGCGTCCGGGCATTGCGCATTACCCCCTGCCTGGATCGGCAGGCATCCGCATGTGACGCCCCCGGGAAGCCGAATGTTAAGCACTGTTAAATCGGTGTGATTCGACCTTGCCTGATATTTCCAATTCGGCGCTTGGCAGAGATAATATTTTTGAAAAAGCCAGCGGGAAAATTGCCCGGGAAATCATTATCTTTTTAGCGAAAGGGCTAATTTTTTTCTCATTAGTCCTTAAATTCGACGGATATATTTTTCTGCGGCTTTTAAAGCCGGTGGAATTTGCCTTGACTGTCCGGCGCGTAAAGCGCGGCATCTGTCGCGACGCCGGGGAAAGGGCGCCTGACAAAAAAGCGTGCATTTCAATGGGCATTGCAGTGCTGTTGGTCTATTGATAAATGTCATCAAATGAACCTGTTTGTCTTGTAAAACCCCTATATACAGAAAGGGCCTAATCGATTATTCTCTGCGGGGGAAAAAGTTACGGATTGCTACGAGTAACTTTGATATCGGGAATTCCGAAGATCGGGCTGGCTGGCCGATTTGATGAGTCGCTCGACCGGGCAAGCTCCGGCGGGTGACCGGGAGTTTGTCGGTCGGTGGTATCCAAACAAGAACGATGCTGGAAGCAAGCTTTGATCATTCGGGGAAAAAAGTGATCGTACGTGGGCTTCATTTGGGCGGGCGACCGTCTGCCGCAGGCGTGAAAAGACAGCTGACCGGTCTGGTGCTCGCGGTAATGGGGTTTCTACCTATCGGGGGAGCCAGCCTTGCGGCGGCGGCCGGCAGTTCGGCCGTGGCTGCCGCAAATCCCAATATTGCGTTTTACTATGGCGCCCACCCGCCAGTCGACGAGTTGCAGGCGTTCGACGACGTGGTGATCGATCCCGCCACCGCGGCGCCGCCCGATGCCCGGACAACACCTCATACCGCCTGGCTGGCGCGGCTCGACCTGCGCGCGCTGGCCGATCACCCGGCGCAAACGGCTGACGCATACGTCTCGCAAACGGTAAGCCCGCTTTGGAACAAGGGCTATCGTGGCTTCCTGCTCGATGATGGTGCATCGCTCGACCAGACGGACAGGCCCGATGATGGATGGCTTGCCGGGCTGGTGCAGGCGATTCATGCGCAATACCCCCAGGCGCGGGTGATGCTGCGCAATCACCTGGGACTGGCCGCGCGTATCGCCGGCCAGTTGAATGCCGTGATGGTCGATGCCCTGTATCGGCGCTACGACCTGCTCGGCGGATTCTTTGCCGATGTGCCCGACACCGTGCGTGCCGATGCGCTGCAGCGGATCCGGGCGCTGCGGGGCGGCGCGGCGTCGCCGGCGGTGGTGGCCGTCGACTATTGCGCGCGTGAGGACCAGGCCTGCCGGCGGGCCACGGCGAGCCGGCTCGAACACGATGGCGTAACGCCGTTCGTCACCGATCCGACCTTCGCGACGGTCGGCATCGGCCGCATCGAAGTCATGCCGCGCAAGATTCTGGTGGTGCAGGCGCCGGAGCGGGGCGAACCGCTGGATCTGACGGCCGGCGTGCGCGACATCGCGATGCCGCTCAACTATCTCGGCTACGATATCCAGTATGCCGATGTCAATCAGGTATTGCCGCACGACATCGACAGCGACCGCTATGCCGGCATCGTGGTGGCCATCGACAGGACGGTCGACAACCCTGACGCCTGGCGACGCTGGCTGCTCGACCGCATTCGCGCGGGCGTGCGGGTGGCGGTGGTAGGCCAGTTCGGTTTCCCGATCGATCAGGAAGCCGCCCGCGCGCTCGGCCTCGCGGTCGTGCCGGGGGCCGCACCGCCAGACGTTGCGCCGCACATCGTGGACAAGGCGCCGATGATGGGTTTCGAGATCCTGCCGCCGCCGGACATCCGCGACGCATTGGGTGTGCGCGTCGGGGCGCAGGGCAAGCCGCTGCTGCGCCTGCAGGCCGGCAGCTACGTCTATGACATGGCCGGCATGCTGCCGTGGGGCGGCTACACGCTCGACCCCTACGGCATCGCCACCCTGGGCGGCATTCAACAGGAGCGCTGGGCGATCCAGCCGATCGAATTCTTCGAGCAGGCCCTGGCCCTGCCCGAGATGCCCGTGCCGGATGTGACGACCGAAAACGGCCGCCGGCTGCTGTTCGTGCACGTCGATGGCGACGGTTTCGCCTCGCGTACCGAGTTCCCCGGTCCAGCCTATAGCGGGCAGGCGCTGTACGATCAGATTTTCACCAAATTCCCGATTCCGATGACGCTTTCGGTGATCGAAGGCGAGGTTGGGCCGACCGGCCTGTATCCGAAGATATCGCCCACGCTGGAGTCCATCGCGCGCGAGATCTTCGCCTTGCCGAATGTCGAAATCGGCAGCCACACTTACTCGCACCCGTTCAATCTCGAGATGATCGATCCGAAGACCGGCGCGCGCATTACCGGCAAGGTCAAGAAGGAGTGGGGAGGGGACAGCGCATTCTCGCTCGCCATTCCCCACTACAAATTCAATCTGGATCGCGAGATCCAGGGCTCGATCGACTACATCAATCGACGTCTGGCGCCGCCGGGCAAGCGCGTGACCGTGTTGCAATGGCCCGGCGACGCCGCGCCGCCGGCCATCGCGGTGCGCCGCGCTTATGCTGCCGGTGTGCTCAATATCAACGGCGGCGACACGGTCATCACCAAAACCAACAACAGCTGGACCGACATCGCGCCATATGGCGTGTCCAAGGGGCCGCAGCCCGACGACTTCCAGGTGTATGCGGCCGACATGGACGAAAACGTCTACACCGGCGACTGGACCGGCCCGTTTTATGGTTTCACGCGCGCGCTGGAGACTTACGCGCTGACCGACCGGCCGATCCGCTTCAAGGCAATCGATATTTATTACCACTT
>JAGXBI010000257.1 GCA_018971155.1 Burkholderiales bacterium | reverse complement strand
GCCGCCGACCTGGACGAGGGCTTCGCCTGTTTCGATACTGAGGATTTCCGCATCGGCTACCGCGCCTTCCTGGCCAAGCAGACACCGCAATTCGGAGGACGTTGAGATGGCAGGACCGCTGCAGGGAATGAAAGTGATCGAGTTGTCGCACATCATGTCGGGCCCGGTGTGCGGCATGATGCTCGCCGATATGGGCGCCGACGTGATCAAGGTCGAGAAAGTGCCCGACGGCGACGACGCGCGCCGCTTCGCGCCGCTCATGGCACACGGCGAATCGGCCTCGTTCATGATGCTCAACCGCAACAAGCGCGGCATCGCGCTGAACCTCAAGACCGAGGGCGGGCGGCGCGTGCTGCGCCGCATGATCGCCGGGGCCGACGCGCTCACCGAGAACTACCGGCTGGGCACGATGGAAAAGCTCGGCTTCGGCTACCAGACGCTCAAAGAAGACAACCCGGGGCTCATCTACTGCTCGATCTCCGGCTACGGGCGCACCGGGCCGTGCGCCGACAAAGGCGGGTTCGACCTGATCGCGCAGGGGCTGGCGGGCCTGATGAGCATGACCGGCGACCCTGGGCAGGCACCGATCAAGGCCGGCTCGCCGATTGCCGATATCAACGCCGGCATCCTCGCCGCGCTGGGCATCGTCGCCGCGTACTCGCACCGGCAGCGCACCGGACAGGGCCAGGTGGTCGACACGTCGCTGCTCGAGGCGGCGTTCCAGCAAATGTACTGGGCGGCGGCCAATTTCTTCGCCAGCGGCGAGAACCCGCCCAAGATGGGTTCGGCCAACCCGACCAGCACGCCGTACCAGGCGTTTCGCACCAAGGACGGCTGGATCAATATCGGCGCGGCCAATCAGGCCAACTACGAGCGCCTGCTGCAAGTGCTCGACGCGCCCGAGATCGCGCGCGATCCGCGCTTCCAGACCAATGCGCTGCGCACCGCCAACCGCGACGCGCTGGTCGAACTGCTGAGCGCTTACCTCGAACGCGACACCACCGATGCATGGGTCGCGCGGCTCGACGCGGCCGGTATGCCCGTGGGGCCGGTGCTGCCGATATCCGAGGCGGTGGCCCATCCGCAGATCGCCGCGCGCGGCATGGTGGTGCAGACCGAGCATCCGCTGGCCGGGCCAACCCGCAGCATCGGCCTGCCGATCCGCTTCTCGGCAACGCCGGCCGAGGTGCGCGGCCCCGCGCCGCTGCTGGGCGAGCACACGCTGCAGGTGCTCGCCGAGTATGGTTTTGCAGAGGCGGAAATCGCCGCGCTGCGCGACGAAGGCGCGATCGTGGCGCGCTGAGGCGGGTCAGCGCATGCGGGAGCGGGCACGGCCGACCGCTGCCCGCCGCGCCGGTCGGCCGCCGGTGGCGGCAGCGTGTCGAATCAACGGCTCAGGCCGCGCGCGGCGATCGGCCACACGCATTCGACCCGCTCGCCACGAAAGCCGACGTACTGGTCGTACAGATTGGCAGTCGGGTCGCAATGGCCCGGCACCAGCAGCAAGCGCTCGCCGAGCAGCCCGTGCGCATCGCCCCCCAGCACTTGCAGCATGCCGTGTTCGTCGTTGGCCGCCGTGTAGCGCAACTGATCGGCACGCTCGGCCGGCCACAGGCGCGGCAGGCCGGAGTCGACCGCCACGCTTTTCAGGCCGGCATCGCACACGGCCTGGCCCGGTTTGGCCCGGCTCATGATGGTCGCGGCAATGAACAGGCTGTGCCGCCACCGCAGTTCGCCCTCCCATGCAAGCGAGCCATAGTGGCGATCCATAAAGACGTATGAGCCCGGCTGGATTTCCGTATAGACGCCGCTGGCGGCATCGAATTCGACCGTGCCGGTGCCGCCGCCGGTGACCACGCCGCAGCGCACGCCGCGCGCCTCAAGATGCCGCACGTAGGCCGCGGTGGCGTCGGCCGCGCGCCCGGCCGCCGCGCGTCGCCCGGCCCAGTCGTCCTGGTGCTGGATGCCGCCGTGGTAGGCCTGCAGCCCGCCGAAGCAGAGCCCGCGATGGCGCGCGATCGCATCGACCAGCGCACTCAGTGCATCGGCGCTGTCGACACCGCAACGCCCCTGCCCCACATCGACCTCGGGCAGCACGGCGATCGACACGCCGGCCTGAGAAGCCGCCGCGCCCAACGCCGCGACCTGCGCCAGATCGTCCACGCATACGCTCAACGCGACATGCCCGGCGAGCGCCACCGCCATCGCCACCTTGTCGGCACCGATGAATTCATTGCTGATGTGAATGCTCTGGATGCCGGCAGCGGCAAACGGATATGCCTCGCTCAGTTTCTGGCAGCAGATGCCGGCCGCGCCCCGCGCCAATTGCGCATGAGCAATCGCCGGCGCCTTGTGCGCCTTCGCATGCGGGCGCAATGCGACCTTGTGCCGGGCGGCAAATTCGGCCATCTGCGCGAGGTTATGCTCGAATGCGTCGAGATCGATCAGGAGCGCCGGCGTGCCGACCCGATCGAGTCGATCGCCCGGTGCGGCGATCGGGGGAAGTTGCAGTGACACAGCGTGATTCCTCGTCAAAAAACGTCAAGCGTCAGCGGGTCGGCCCGCTCCGGTCCGGCGCATCGGCCAGCGCGTCGGCCAGGGCATCGGCCAACACGCGGGCGACGTGCACGGCCTCGGTTTGCGCGCCATCGACGATCTGATGGCGGCAACTGGTGCCGTCGGCGACCACCAGCGCGCCCTGGGGCCGGGCTCGCACGGCCGGCAGCAGCGACAGTTCGGCCATCGCTTGCGAAGCCTCGTGATGCTCCGCCTCGTAACCGAAACTGCCGGCCATGCCGCAGCACGACGACTCGATCGTCGACACCTCGAGACCGGGGATCCATCCTAATACCGTTTGCACCGGCGTGAGTGCATCGAACGCCTTTTGATGGCAATGCCCATGCACCAGCGCCTGCGTCACGCCCAGCGGCTTCAGCGCCAGTTGCAAGCGCTCCGCCCGCGCCTCGCGCACCAGGAACTCCTCGAACAGGAACGCATGCGCGGCAAGTCGTTGCGCCTCGTCGCCATAGCCGTAAGCGAGAAACTCGTCACGCAACGTCAGCAGGCACGACGGCTCGAGACCGACGATCGGCACGCCGCGCTCGACGAACGGCCTGAACGCATCGAGCGCGCGGCGCGCTTCGTGCTTGGCCTGCTCGACCAGTCCGGCCGAGAGAAAAGTGCGCCCGCAGCACAGCGGCCGCTGGCCCGGTCTGGCGTTCAAATGCACGGTGTAGCCGGCCGCCTCGAGCACCCGCACGGCGGCCCGGGCGTTTTCCGGCTCAAGGTAATTGTTGAAGGTATCGACGAACAGCAACACCTCGCGGCCGTTGCCCCGAATGGCGGCCGGTGCGGCCGCGCGCGCCAGGAACGCGGGCTTGAAACGCGGCAGCGAGCGGCCCGGGGCAAAGCCCAGCCGGCGCCTGGCCCACGCCGAGACGCCGGGGATATTGTCGGCCAGCGCCGCAAGGCCCGGCATCCTGCTGGCCAGCGGCGCATAGCGCGGCATGAAGGCCACCAGACGCTCGCGCAGCGTGATGCCGTGCCGCGCGCTCCATGCGTGGCGCGCCTCGATCTTGAACCTGGCCATATCGACACCGGTCGGGCAATCGCGCTTGCAGCCCTTGCACGATACGCACAGATCGAGCGCCGCCTTGACCTCCGGATGCGCCAGACCGGCCTCGCCGAGCTGGCCGGAGATCGCCAGGCGCAGCGTGTTGGCGCGCCCTCGCGTGACGTGCTGTTCGTCCTTGGTGACGCGGTAGCTCGGGCACATCGTGCCGGCGTCGAACTTGCGGCAGTGGCCGTTGTTGTTGCACATCTCGATCGCGCTGGCCAGACCGCCCGTGGCGTCGGCTCCCGTGCCCGGCGCACTCTGCGCACCGCTTTGCGCATCGCGCTCGACGTTCCAGGCCGACCAATCGAGCGCGGCGCCGAGCGGCGCGACAGCGTAACCGGGCGCGAAGCGGAAGTTGCGGCGATCGTCCATTCTTGGCGGGTTGACGATCTTGTCGGGATTGAAGCGATTGTCCGGGTCGAACAGCGCCTTGATCTCGCCGAACGCGGCGTTGATGCGCGGGCCATATTGCCAGGCCACCCATTCGCCGCGGCACAGGCCATCGCCGTGCTCGCCCGAATACGCGCCCTTGTATTCGCGCACCAGCTCGGCCGCCTGCTCGGCGATCGCGCGCATCTTGCGCGCACCGTCGCGCCGCATATCCAGAATCGGCCGCACGTGCAGCGTGCCGACACTGGCGTGCGCATACCAGGTGCCCTCGGTGCCGTGCCGGTGAAACACCTCGGTCAGGCGGCGCGTGTATTCGGCCAGATGCTGCAACGGCACCGCGCAGTCTTCGATGAACGATACCGGCTTGCCGTCGCCTTTCATGCTCATCATGATATTGAGCCCGGCCTTGCGCACGTCCCACAGCGCCTTTTGCGCGGCCGCCTCGGGCAGGCGCACCACCGCGCCGGGCAGGCCCAGCTCACCCATCAGTTCGTCGAGCTCGCCCAGCCGCGCGAGCAGCGCAGCCTTGTCCTCGCCGGCAAACTCCACCAGCAAAATCGCCTCGGGCTGCCCGACCAATGCCTTTTCGATGACCGGACGAAACGCCGGATTGCCCATCGACAGGTCGATCATCGTGCGATCGACCAGCTCCACCGCGACCGGCTCGAGCCCGACGATGTGCTGCGCCGCATCCATCGCCTGATAGAAGGTCGGGAAATTGACCACGCCCAACACCTTGTGGGCCGGCAGCGGCGCGAGCTTCAATGTCAGCTGGCGGCTATAGGCGAGCGTGCCTTCGGCGCCGACCAGAATGTGCGACAGATTGGCGAAACCGTCGTCGGTATAGGCGCGCGGGTTCTGGCAATCGAACAGGTCGATGTTGTAGCCGGCTACGCGGCGCAGCACCTTGGGCACGCGCTCGGCGATCTCGCCGTGCTCACGCATCGCAATGCGGCGCAGGCCGCCGAGAATTTCATTGACGCGCGCCCCCACCGGCGGCTCGCGCAGCGAGCCGAAGCGCGCCTGGGTGCCGTCGGCCAGCACCGCATCGATGGCCAGCACGTTGTGCACCATATTGCCGTATTCGATCGAGCGCGAGCCGCACGAATTGTTGCCGGCCATGCCGCCGATGGTGCACTGCGCGCCGGTCGAGACATCGACCGGAAACCACAGGCCGTGCGGCTTGAGCCACGCATTCAGATGATCGAGCACGATGCCCGGCTCGACCGTGACGGTGCGCGCGGCAGGATCGAAATCGATCACCCGGTTGAGCCATTTGCTGCTGTCGATCACCAGCGCCTCGCCGACCGTCTGGCCGCACTGGCTGGTGCCGGCGCCGCGCGCGAGCACCGGCACGCGCTGCTCACGC
>JAGXBI010000494.1 GCA_018971155.1 Burkholderiales bacterium | reverse complement strand
TCCCAGCGATAGTCCATCGTCAGGGGAGCGTGATCGCTGAACTTCTGATCCTTGTAGATCGCGGTGGCGTGGGCCGTCTGCGCAATGCCGGGGGTGGCGATCTGATAGTCGATGCGCCACCCGACGTTCTTCGCATAGGCCTGGCCGCGATTGCTCCACCATGTGTACTGCTCGGCGCGCGTGTCGAGTGTGCGGAATACGTCGACGTAGCCTGCCTCGTCGAACAGATGCGTGAGCCAGGCGCGTTCCTCCGGCAGGAAGCCGGAGTTCTTCAGATTGCCCTTCCAGTTCTTGATATCGATTTCGTGGTGGGCGATGTTGACGTCGCCGCACAGCACCACTTCGCGCCCGGCGGCCTTGAGCGCCTTCAGGTGCGGCATGAACACTTCCATGAAGCGATACTTTGCCTGCTGCCGGTCCTCCGAGCTGGAGCCGGACGGCACGTAGACCGAAATCACCGACAGGTCGCCGAAACGCGCCTCGACGTAACGCCCCTCGTTGTCGAATTCCTCGTTGCCGAAACCGATCAGCACATCGTCGGGCGCGTGCCGGGTGTATAGGCCGGCGCCGCTGTAGCCCTTTTTCTGCGCGTAATGGAAAAAGCCCTGAAAGCCGTGTGGCGCGAGGAACTCCGATGTCATGTCGGGAGCTTGCGCCTTGAGTTCCTGCACACAGACCAGGTCGGCGTCCTGTTTGCCGAACCAGTCGAAGAAGCCTTTTTTGGCGGCGGAGCGCACGCCGTTCAGATTTGCGGTGACGATACGTAGCATGGCGGTGGGCGAAATGGAAGCATGAACCGCGCCAAGGATACCGCAAGACAATGGCTGCGGCACGGCGGCCCGGCCGATTCGCCGCCGGACAACCGATTCATTTTATCCCTGCTACAATACCGCGATTCGCCGCTCGTTCGGCGAATCTCGGTCTTGAGGAGCGTTGCAACGGCCCCCGCGCCGCCAGGCTCAAGGCAGTGTTCCCGTCGGCCGCCTGCGCGGCCGTACACCGCAACGGCGCTCACGTCTTTAATTTCTAGACTTCATAGAAAGGAGGCGTGATGA
>JAGXBI010000256.1 GCA_018971155.1 Burkholderiales bacterium | reverse complement strand
CCTGTGCCCGGTCAATGGCGTGTTCGCCTTGCTGGCGCGCCTTGCGCCGTTTCACTTCAAGGTCAACGAAGACGCGTGGCGTGCATCGTACAAAACCAACGGGCACAAGACGATCCCCATCAACTGCGCGCCGCTGGTGCCGATGCGCAACATGAAGGGCGCCGCGGCGTGTCATGCGTGCGGCCGTTGCGCCGGACATCGCGGCGCGATCGCCCTGACGCTGCGCACGCCCGACGAGGAAATCGTCAAATACGGACAAACGCAGAACAACAGCCTGTGGGACAGCGCCTTGCTTTTATATGGCTTGCTGGGCATTGCCATCGGTGCGTTTCACTGGACCGTCAATCCATGGTTCGTGCAAATCAAGCAGGCGATCGCGACCTGGTTGATCGACCGCAATATCATGTGGCCGTTCGACACCACCGCGCCATGGTGGCTGTTCACGAATTACCCGGCGCAAAACGATGTTTTCAGCTGGCTCGACGGCTCTCTGGTGGTGAGTTATATCCTCGTCAGCGGACTGCTTACCGGAACGTCGCTGGCGCTGCTTTTCGCGCTGGCCACCCGCGCGCTGGGCCCGTGGCGCACGGTGCGCTTCAACCATCTGGTGCAGGCAATGATTCCGATCGCCGGATGCGGGGTGTTCATCGGCCTGTCGGCGACCACGGTCAACCTGCTGCGCGGCGAGCATTTGGCAGTGTATTGGGCCAATCCCGTGCGTGCCGCGCTATTGACGGTCACGACGCTGTGGAGCCTGTGGCTCGGCTGGCGCGTGACGGGGCGGCACGGCGCATCGACGGCCAGGCGTCTGGCCAGCATGACGGGCGTTGTTGCCGCGCTTGCTCTGGTCAATGGTCTTTGGTTGCTGATGTTCTGGATCTGGTAGCGGCGCGGGCCGCGGTGGCGGGATGGCCGGGCCGACCCGGCGCGCCTGCTCGGTGCTGGCCAGCCGCATAAAAAATGCGGCGCACCGCAAGTGCGCCGCACAGTGCCCTAGGGGCCGGGCTCGGAGAAATCACGGTGGAGCAAAAAAACGGCTTGGCTGGCGTGCAATGCAAGTAGAGAAGGGGCTGCCGTAACTACATGGGACTGCATTGCATTCGCTGGCTACTGCCAAACACCTCGCGTAGAGGTGGTCCCCACAAAACTCGGTACGATGGTCTGTCCGGCCCGAAGACGGGGCCGGACAGGCCGGATTCATTTCGTCAAAATCAATTTGCCGTAACGCGTGGCGCGCAACTGATAGGTCTGGCCGTTATGGGTGATGCCCACGCATGACATGCCGCGCAGCAGTTGATCGCTGCTGAGCAAGCGTTGTCCATCGCCGGTGGCGGCGGACTCGGCATTTTTCGGCGGCACCGACAACGTGCGACGCGGCGTGACCGGGGTGTTCGGCGTGTTCGCTCGATGCGAGAGATTCTGATAGAGCGTCGCTTGGGTCATGGCAATGTCCATTGAGCTAACGATGGGTCAAATATAAATGAGAATCATTTCTATTTGAAATAGAAAATATCCATCCACCGCCGCGCTCAATAGCGAGCCTCTAATGGCTCGGCGGTGTTCAATCAAGCTGACCGCTTTGTGCGTATTCGCGGATGCGGCGCACCGTGTCGATGTCGGCTTCGCGATAAGCCGATTTGACGAACTCACTGTATCGCAGCGCCTCTGCGTCGCTGTTTTCGGGCAGCGTCGTGGTGTAGCTAAAACGCACGAAAAGGCGCGTCTGCGCGGGTTCTTCGATGGACATCGTCAGCGTGCCGCCGGCGTGCTGGTCGGTCGCGGCCGTCTCATAGCGCACCTGTTGCAGCGGCTCGAATACGACCCGATCCTTGACTACCGCCTGTCCGTAATGCAGCTCGCGTTCGAGCAGCGCGTCGGTACGATGACGGATCACGCATTCGTCGAGCCCCAGCACGAACAGCTCGGGCTGTTCGGCGCGCAGCACCAGGCCGCGCCAGAGTTGTTCGCGGCTCAGGATGTCGATCAACGGGTTGAGCGGGTCGTTGACTTCGATCAAATGTTCGTACTGCAAGATAATCTCCTTCGGCGCGCCGGCCGCTTACGCTGCCAGTTCGCTGGCGATGTCGATGTGTCCCGACAGAATCTTGTGGACCGGGCAGGCATTGGCAATCTGCAGCAGGCGTTCGCGCTGCTCGTCGGACAGCGGGCCATGCAGCGCGATGCGGCGCGTGATCGCGTTACCGTCGGCCGGCTTGCCGGCAGGGTTCAGCGCGAGCGTGACATCGACGCCTTGCAGCGGCCAGGCTTTGCGCCGCGCGTACATTGTCAGCGTAATCGAGGTGCAGGCCCCCAGGCTCGAGAGCAGCAGGCTGGTGGGCGTGGGCGCCAGGTCGCTGCCTGCGAGTTCCGCCGGCTCGTCGGCTTGCCATTGATGGATGCCGTCGCTCAGCGCGGTGGTAAAGCCTGTCTCGCCAAGGTGCGCGGTGACGGTAAGGTCGGTCATGTCAGTCGATCTCCGGGATGGGAATGTCGGTGTTGAGGCATTGCCGGCGCGCTGCCCTGGCGCGCCCGGCGATGCCCGCATTGTCTCGCAAAAGCTCAGTCCGGGCAGCAGCAATTCGGGTAACAGCAATCTGCGCCGGGCAGCCCGACCCGACCGGTCGCCGCGGGAGCTGCGGCAGCGGCCGTATCAGGAGGGCTCGATTGCCGGATCCGTCAGGCGCCCAGCGTGGAAATCGGCGTAGGCGCGCTGCACTTCGCTCATGGTGTTCATGACGAACGGGCCATAAGCGGCCACCGGCTCATCGATCGGCTCGCCGGCATAGACGATCACGCGCATCGATTCGTCACCGGCGCGCAGCGTCAGCGTGTCGGTCGCATCGGCGTCGACGTCGCCGGGTTCGAACCAGGCCGCGTCGGTGGCGCTGACACGGGTTGGCTCGCCGCCGGCCAAGCCGCTGCCTTCGAGCACATAGGCAAAGCCGCGAAAGCGCGCCGGCAGTGTTTGCTGCCATGCCGCGCCGGGGGCGAGCCGAATGTCGAGTAAATGCATTGGCCACAGGCTACTGTGGGCCTGATCCATGGCCTGTGCGCCGGTGCCGGCCTGACCGGCGTAGACGCGCACCTCGACGCCCGGCGCACGCCATACCGGTGTGTCGGCCAAACGCTGGTCACGGTAGCGCGCGGGCGTCATTTTGCGCGCGGCGGGCAGGTTCAGCCACAACTGCAACGTATGCGCCAACGCCTCGCCGTGCGGCAGTTCGCTATGCAGCACGCCGCCGCCGGCGGTCATCCACTGCACGTCGCCCGCATGCAGCACGCCGTGGCTGCCAGTGTGGTCACGATGTTCGATCGCGCCTTCCAGTACCAGCGTGACGGTCTCGAAGCCGCGGTGGGGGTGGGTCGCGAAGCCGCCGGGCGCGCGGAACCAGTCCTCCATCAGCAGCAGGAACGGGGATTGACCAGGGAAATCGCGCGGGGCGACCACCATGCGGTTTTGCTCGACCTGATCGGTGGCGCCGCCTCGCGAAGCCCGGTGCACGATGTGAATCATTTTTTCCATGGTGTCGCTCCGCTGCGACGGGAGAGGCCGCTGTAACGTTTCATCGGCGGGCGTGCAGCAACCACGATTGTATGAGCGAGGCGGTGGCCTTTTAAGGCCACGATCCAGGAAAGATTGTTCTGTTAATGGAACGATCCGGTCGGCGCGCGGGCAATATGCGCGGCGATGGCATCATCTGTTTGGCCGAGCTGTCATGCCTGGGCGCGATGGTCGCGTATTCGGGATCGAGCCTCGTTACCTGGGTTGCGGCTGTGTCACGAAGCCGAGTTGAGTCACGCCGCTGTTTTGCGCTTCCGACATGATCCGGGCGACTCGCTCGTAAGGCACGCCGCGATCGATGAATAGATGCAGTTGCGGCACCGGCCTGGCTTGCCCGGCCGCGGCGAGTCTGGCCAGCAGCGCGGCGTGATCGACCGGCGTGCCGTTCCAGAGTACCGTACCGTCGTCGCGCACCGTCAGATCGACCTTGCTGGACCGGGTGTCTTCCGGTTGGCTGTTGGCCTGCGGCAGGCTGACCTTGACCGCCTGGTTGATGACCGGCAGCGTCACCAGAAAAATGATCAGCAACACCAGCATGACGTCGACCAGCGGCGTCATGTTGATTTCGCTCATCAGGTCGCTTTCATCGTCGTCGCCGTACGATCCCATCGCCATAAGGATGCTCCTTGACCGGTGGCCGGGTCACTGACCCGCGCCGGTGCCGGGCTGCGGCACTGCGCTGAGGGAGGCGCCACTGTTGAAATGAGGGGCATGAACGCTCGCGCCGGTGACGAAAAACGCGTGCAGGCCGTGGGCGAAGCGATTCAGTTTGGCCAACACGGCCCGGTTGCCGCGGGTCAGCGCGTTGTAGCCGAGCACTGCGGGGATCGCCACGAACAGCCCGAGCGCGGTCATGATCAGCGCCTCGCCCACCGGGCCGGCGACGTGGCCGATGGAGGTCTGGCCGCTGGCACCGATGGCCAGCAGCGCATGGTAAATGCCCCAGACCGTGCCGAATAACCCGATGAACGGCGCGGTACTGCCGATCGAGGCCAGGATCGCCAGCCCGCCCTGCATGCGGGCGACGCTCTCGTCGACGGAGTTTTTCAGGCAGCGGGTGATCCAGTCGCTGATGCCCATGCGGTCCTGCAGGCGCGGCAGGCTGTCGCGATGATGCTCGGCGGCATCCTGGCCGGCCAAGGCCAGCGACAGGAATGGGTTGTCGCGCGCATCGCCCAGGCACTGCAGGCCGGAGGAAAAATCGCCGGCCTGCCAGAACGCCTGTTCGGCGTGTCGCGTCAGGCGCCTCATGCGCCACAGGTTGCCGGTCTTGACGACTATCACGGTCCATGACAGGACGGACATACCCAGCAGGAGGGCAATCGTGGCGTGGGTCACGAAGTCGCCCTGCTGCCAGACGTGACTGAAACCGTACTCTTGCATTTCGCTATCCTCGAAAACGCGGAATTTCGACTTAATTATCCAGACTATCCAGGCGGAACGTGTAAGGCTTGATGGCCGCCGCCCTGACCGGCTGGCCGTCGCTGCGCGGCGGCTCGCAGTGCATGGCCAGCGCGGCGTCCCGGGCGGCCTGATCCAGGGTGGCCGACCCGCTCGACGCGATCACTCCGGCCTGCTCGATCGTGCCGTCCTTGGCGATGATCAGACGCAACCGGACGGTGCCTTCCTCGCCCAGGCGGGCCGCTTCACGCGGATATGCCGGCGGATCGCCTGTGCAACTGACCTTCAAGCCCTCGACTGGGCCGCTCGATGGAGGTGCTTCGCTGGGCGCTGCCGGGCGGGTCTGGCCGGCTGACGCGGCGATGGGGGAGGACGCGGCCACTGCTGCCTGGGTGTGCGGCCGCGCGGCCAGCGCGGCTTGGGGCGCCTGTGACAAGGGCGCGGGCGCGGATTTGGCCGCCGGGTCCGGGCGCTTGGCGGGC
>JAGXBI010000255.1 GCA_018971155.1 Burkholderiales bacterium | reverse complement strand
TAGCACGGCATTTTAAAATTCAACAAGCACCAAAACGATCAAAAGCCAGTCGCGGCGCCGGGGCCTCATGCGGCACGTGGCTGCGCCAGCTCGGGCATACCCGGCGTTCCCACGACCACGACTGCCTGACGTCCGGCTTGCCGGCGAAATCCACCGGCGTATGTGTGCTAAATTTTGCCTGGAAAATTTGTACCAAGCGTCCACCCGGGACGTCCCTGAGAGGAATGAATGGCCGTAACACCCAAGGCAGTTGGCGATCGCGATAACGCCCTCGACAATCACACACCAATGATGCAGCAATACTTGCGCATCAAGGCCGATCATCCCGATACGCTCGTGTTTTACCGCATGGGTGATTTCTACGAGTTATTCTTCGACGACGCGGAAAAAGCGTCTCGCCTGCTCGACCTCACGCTGACTTCACGCGGAGCTTCTGCCGGCACGCCGATCAAGATGGCTGGGGTGCCTCATCACGCGGTTGAGCAATATCTCGCCAAACTCGTAAGACTCGGCGAATCGGTCGCGATCTGCGAACAGATTGGCGACCCGGCCACCACCAAAGGACCGGTCGAGCGAAAGGTCGTCAGGGTCGTCACGCCGGGTACGCTAACCGACGCGGCGCTGCTATCCGACAAGGTCGATCAGTACCTGCTGGCGCTGTATGTGCAGCCGGCGCGCAAAGCGGCGGCAAGCAAAATCGGGCTCGCCTGGCTCAATCTGGCCAGCGGCGAATTGCGCCTGCTCGAAGTTGCGCCGGATCGCCTGGAACGTGAGGTCGAGCGCATTCGCCCCGCCGAGACGCTCATCGCGGACAGTCAGGCAGACGCCGTGAAAGGACTCCCTCACGGCGCGCTCACGCGGCTGCCGGACTGGCATTTCGACATCGCCGCCGGAACCCAACGCATTCGCGATCAGTTGGGGGTAACGCAGCTTAGCGCGTTCGGATGTGACGACCTCGCCCCAGCCCTCGGTGCAGTTGGCGCACTGCTTCAATACGCCGCGGCGACCCAGGGCCAGTCGCTGCGCCACGTGCAAAGACTGATCGTCGAGCGGGAGTCCGCATATATCGGCCTGGACAGCGCTACCCGTCGCAATCTCGAGATCACGGAAACCCTGCGCGGCACGGAATCGCCAACGCTGCTCTCGCTGCTCGACACCTGCAGCACCACCATGGGCAGTCGCCTATTGCGCCACTGGCTGCACCATCCCTGGCGGGATCAGCAAATCCCGCGCGCGCGCCAGCAAGCCATCGGCGTGCTGCTCGACGATACGTATGGCGCTGTCTGGCAACCGCTGCGCAATGAATTGCGCCGCATCGCCGATGTCGAGCGCATCACGGCCCGATTGGCACTGTTGTCTGCGCGACCGCGAGATCTATCGAGTTTGCGCGACTCATTACAGCAGTTGCCGCAACTGCAGGCCGCCCTCGCCCGGGCGCTAGGCGGGGCGCATCTGCTCGATACCCTGCAGGCGGAACTGGCGCCACCCGAAGCCTGTGTCGACCTGCTGGCCCGCGCGATTGCCGCCGAACCGGCTGCAATACTGCGCGACGGTGGTGTCATCGCGCGAGGGTTCGACACTGAACTCGATGAATTGCGGGACATTTCGGAAAACTGCGGGCAGTTTTTAGTGGATCTGGAGGCGCGCGAGCGAGCGCGCACCGGCATCCCCAATCTACGCGTCGAGTACAACCGGGTTCATGGCTTCTATATCGAGGTCACACGCGGCCAAACCGACAAGGTGCCGGACGATTATCGGCGTCGCCAGACGCTCAAAAACGCGGAGCGCTACATCACGCCGGAGCTCAAGACCTTCGAGGACAAGGCACTGTCGGCTCAGGAGCGCTCGCTCGCACGCGAGAAAATGTTATACGACACGCTGCTCCAGTCGCTGCTGCCGTATATCGCGGATTGCCAGCGCATCGCGGCGGCGCTGGCACAACTGGATGTACTGTGTACGCTCGCCGAGCGCGCCGGTACGTTGCGCTGGACAGCGCCCACCTTGAGTGACGAACCCGCGCTCTCGATCGTTCAGGGCAGGCACCCGGTGGTGGAAAGCCAAGTCGAGCGCTTTATCGCCAACGATTGCCAACTGGACACGGCGCGCAAATTGCTGCTGATCACTGGCCCCAACATGGGCGGCAAATCGACGTTCATGCGCCAGACTGCGCTGATTGCATTACTCGCCTACGTCGGCAGCTATGTTCCCGCGGAACAGGCGATCTTCGGCCCGCTCGACGCTATCTACACTCGCATCGGCGCCGCAGATGACCTGGCCGGGGGCCGCTCGACCTTCATGGTCGAAATGACGGAGTCGGCAACGATTCTTCACAACGCGACCGAGCAAAGCCTGGTTTTGATGGACGAAATCGGGCGCGGCACATCGACCTTCGACGGATTGGCGCTGGCCTGGGCGATAGCGCGCCAGCTATTGACACACAATCGCAGCTTTACGCTCTTTGCCACCCATTATTTTGAACTGACTCAACTGCCCGACGAATTCCCGCAGGCCGCCAATGTGCATCTCGATGCGATCGAACATGGTGACGGCATTGTATTCCTGCACGCGGTTCAAGACGGGCCGGCCAGCCAGAGCTACGGATTGCAGGTCGCGCAACTGGCAGGAGTCCCCCCCGCCGTGATTCGCGCCGCGCGCAAGCATCTGGCCGAACTCGAGCAGCAATCGCTGAACGCCGCAGCACCTCAGATGGATCTGTTCGCCACGGCGCGCTTCGACGCCATCGACGCGACGCCCGCCATGCCTTGCGCAGCACAGCAGGCCATCCTGGCTCGCCTCGAGGCGATCGACCCTGATAATCTTCGCCCGCGCGATGCGCTCGAAGCGCTCTACGAACTGCGCGGCATGCTGGACGAAACCTGAGGACGGCACGGCAACGCTCACTCAGAAGCGCCCGGGTGGTGCGTCCCGTGTCACCGGGCAACAGTTTTTCCGCGCACAAAAAAATGGGCCGCCGGGTGCTGGCGGCCAATCGGGCTATTCATTCAGCACGGCATCCATCTGCCCTGGACGAGGCATGCGCTGCTTATCCGCAAGATGGGCATGCATCCATGTCATGCATGGATCTGTCACGGCTCCTCGGGCAGCCAAGCCGACTGCCTCGAACGTGAGCGCCTCGGCAAGTGTCGCCTCGTCAGCACGCCCACCACGCCGGCACGTGCTCAGGCTGACGTCGGACGCCGTTCCCGAATATCAGTGCAGAATGCGCGGTGTCCCGTTGCCGCCGTCCTGCTCGCCGCCCGCCTCACCTTGATCGTCCTCGTCGACAATCTCGAGCCCACTCGCACCATGTGCGTGCTCATGCTCGATTTCGTCCTCGGTCGCCTCTCGAACGTCGGTGACCTTGAGAGAAAATCTCAGCGCCATGCCTGCCAGCGGATGATTGCCGTCAAGCACCACTTTGTCGTCAGCGACGTCAGTCACGGTATAGATCAGGGTTTGGGACTCATCGTCACCGTCTTCGGGGGATCCCTCGAACTGCATGCCGACTTCCAGAGGCTCGGGAAAACGCGCGCGTTCCTCAACCTTGATCAGTTCGGGATCGTAATCGCCAAATGCATCGTCGGGCTCCAACTGCAGTTGCGCTTCAAACCCGATATCCCGCCCATCCAGCGCTTCCTCGATTTTCGGGAACGTGCCATCATAGCCGCCATGCAAATAAACCATCGGTTCGTCGCCACTTTCCTCGATCAGATTGCCTTGGGCATCTGACAGCGTGTACGCCACCGACACGACGGTATTTTTTTCAATCTTCATCAAACTCTCCGGAAAACAGCCCACATTATACGGGAGCCTATCTGACGGCTCCTTTGTACTCGCATGAAAAGATCCTTGCAACCACCCTCCCTGCTTGGCGACCTCAGCCCAGCCGAATTCATGCGGCGCTACTGGCATCGGAAACCGCTGTTGATTCGCCAGGCGATCCCCGGTTTCACACCATTGCTGGACCGCGCTGCATTGCTCGCGCTGGCCGCTCGCGACGACGTCGAATCCCGCCTGATCCGGCAGGTACGGCAACGCTGGACGCTGTCGAGCGGGCCATTCGAGGCAACCGAGTTGCCAAGCGCGCGCACACGTCAATGGACGCTCCTGTTGCAGGGAGTGAACCTGCATCACGACGGCGCGCGTGCGCTATTGGACCGGTTTCGCTTCGTGCCGGACGCGCGGCTGGATGATCTCATGATCAGCTACGCCACCGACGGTGGAGGCGTCGGTCCGCACTTCGATTCCTATGATGTATTCCTGTTGCAGGCCCACGGCACGCGTCGTTGGCGTATTTCCGCACAGCAGGATCAAACGCTGGCCGACGGCTTGCCGCTGAAAATACTGAAAAACTTCAAGGCAGAGCAGGAATGGGACCTGGTCCCCGGCGACATGCTCTACCTGCCGCCCGGTTACGCTCACGACGGCGTCGCACTGGGTGAATGCATGACATATTCGATCGGCTTTCGGGCGCCGACCCATCGCGAGATCCTACAAAATTTTCTCTATTTCCTGGCCGAAAATAGCGACGAACTGCCACTTGGTCAGGCGTTTGAGGGACGTTACACCGATCCCTGGCAATCGTCCGTCGCACATCCGGCACGCCTGCCCAACCAGATGGTCGATCGCGTCGCCGCACAGTTGGCCAAGGTCCGATGGCGTCGGCAGGACATCATCCGTTTTCTGGGCCAATGGCTGAGCGAGCCCAAACCCCAGGTCTATTTCACGCCGCCGGAGTCGCCGTTGGCGCGAGGCGCCTTTTTGCGGCGCGCTCGCGCACAGGGCGTCGTGCTGGCGCGTCAAAGTCAATGCCTGTACGAGGCAGGTCATTCGTTTTTCAACGGGGAAATTCAAGCGCTGCCCGGCGCCGCGCAAAAGTGGTTTCGCCGATTGGCCGACGCTCGGCGAATGAATCAGGCCGACTGCGCGGAAGTCCCGGCGCCGCCCGCGCCGGATTGGGACATTCTGTACGACTGGTATCGCGCCGGATGGATCGAACTTACGCCGCCGGGGCCCGGTTATTGAGCGTTTCCGCCGCTCGGGCAGCGACTGCGCAAGCCTGCTGCGGGCGGTGGTCATCCCATAGGTAAAACGAAGAAAAAAAAGCAACGAATGCTGGGAAATATCATCGACTACATATATGAAACCCCCTATAATTTCCCGCCAAGCCACCTGCAGAACTAGGGTAATCCACAATTGCCGACGCGCACGCAGCTGGCCTTACGCTGACCCAGCGTACCCCGATTCATTGCATATTTCTTCGTTTGTCTACACTATAAAAGGACGTGATCATGAAAAAGTCTCTCCTCGTCGCTGCGTTGCTGGCGCTGACCCTGACTGCCTGCGGTAAGAAAGAGGAACAACCCGCTGCCGACAACACCGCTGCCAGCGCAGCCGCTGCTGCCGCTTCGGAAGCCAGTTCCGCCGCATCCGCCGCCGGCGCCGCAGCCAGCGATGCCGCTTCGGCCGCTGGCGCTGC
>JAGXBI010000493.1 GCA_018971155.1 Burkholderiales bacterium | reverse complement strand
ACCCCGACCCGATACCCGACATGCACACCGACATTCGCCCCCTTTTTTCGCATGATGCAATGACCTATCAGGCGCTGCGCTTGCGTGGGCTCCAGGAGAGTCCGACTGCCTTCAGCGCGAGCCTCGCCGAAGAGCGCGACCGCACGCCCGCCGAAATCGCACCTCGGGTGAGCCCGGCGGCCGACGGTTCGAAATGCGTGTTCGGGGCGTTTCGAGCCGGCACCCTGGTCGGCATGGTGACGATATTGAGACCTCAAGCCGCCAAAGTCCGGCATTGTGCGCAATTGGCAGGCATGTATGTCGATCCGGGGTTTCGCCGGCGCGGTATCGGCCGGGCGCTGCTGGGCGCGGTGATCGACCACGCCCGCGCCATGGGCGACGTGCGCCAATTGCGGCTCGGCGTCAACGCAGACAACACGGGCGCACGCCAACTCTACGAGGCCGTCGGTTTCTCCTGTTTCGGCGTCGAGCCGGATGCGTTGCAGGTGGATGGCCGCTTTTACGGCGAGGCCCATTACGTGCTGCGCCTGGATCGCAGCGTCTGATCGAACGAAACGACGCGGCACGCCCGCAAGGAGCACGAGATGGACGACCCTTATGATCTAAAGCGTTTTGTCGAGGCGCAAAATCCGGTGTATCAGCAGGTGTGCGAGGAGTTGCGCGGCGGCCGCAAGCGCAGCCATTGGATGTGGTTCGTATTCCCGCAGATCGGGGGACTCGGGCGAAGCTTCATGGCGCAGCGCTACGCGATCGAATCGCTCGCCGAGGCCCGCGCCTATCTCGAGCACCCGGTGCTCGGCGAGCGCCTGCGCACTTGCACGCAACTGGTCAACAGCATCGAAGGGCACCCCGTCACGCAAATTTTCGGCGCGCCGGACGACCTGAAATTTCACTCTTCGATGACGCTGTTCTCACGCGCGGCTGCCGATGGCGAACCGTTTCTCGCCGCCTTGCGGAAATACTTCGACGGCGTGCCCGATGCGCAAACGCTGGCGCGCCTGCCGCAGGCAACGCGCCGCCCGTGAGCCCTGCCCCGGCGTTACACCGCCAGCGCCACCCGCCGGCGTTCGG